>JAATVT010000049.1 GCA_014523685.1 Nitrososphaerales archaeon TH5893 | reverse complement strand
ATTTTATCTGGGCAGTCTGTACCGACTGTCACGAGTTTAAACAAAATGTCTCAAGTGAAGAGATAGAATCTTGGTATAATGATGATTGAATTAACCGATATAGATGATTTTGTAACACGCACAGGTGGCAATCATAAACCAAGGGTGACATCAGCAGCTACTTTATATCTAAGCACGAGATTTACCTCGTATTGGTAACACAGGCATATTGTGTAAAATGTAAGTCAAAGAGAGATATGAAAAATGAGAAACAAATAACAATGAAAAATGGAAGACAAGCCCTTTCTGGAACCTGTTCAGTCTGCGGTACAAAGATGTTTAGGATAGGTGGAGGTTCTGCTGTGGTTAAAGCTAAACAACACCCAAAGGTAAAAGCAGCAAGCAAGAAACGAGCTGGTAAAACTACAGTAAAAGCAAAGAAATCGAAAAAGAAAAGGTAAAAGATGAGACTAGAAGTAAAAATCAAGAGGCATATCTGTTAAATATTTTATCTGTCATTTATTACCAGTATGTCATCCTCTTCAGCAGAATTAACAGACACAGCATATGACATTTTAAAAGTATTGGGTAAAGACGCAGACTTTTTGTATGACACAATTGAAACCTACATCAAAGATGCACAGCGAGCCAATAAGTCGCAGTTGGTAGAAATATGGCAGACAATCAAAAATGACAGAAAAAGACACATGCATTTGCTTAAAGAGGCATTAGAAAGAGAGATTCATGGATAAGAGTTTCCTATTAGTTCTAGGATACTGCAGTTGAATCCCAGGATAGTCTATCAAATATTTGTTTTTGGAATAGTCAACACAGCGTTGAGTAGGGTATAATGTATTACTGTAGAGGTTCTAACTTCCTAGGACTTGCTAGTTGAAATATTGAGTTGAAATATTGGGCGGTACCTCATGTTTCCTCACAAAGTCCTTGCCAAAATAGTGATACTAATTAGGAAATTTCGACCAGATTTAGAGTAATTAGTGACTAATTGGTTAATAATTAGCTTATAACCCACGTTTTCCGCTATTGAGATCGCAGTTTATTGTTTGTTATTCTAAATGCAGTAAGAGTTTATCCAATACAATATCATTTTAACAAGGAATGGGAAAGTTTGTTTATGGGTTATCTGGAAGGCAAGGCTTCTATAATCGAGGGCACAGTGAAAAGTACTTTTCCTTTATTGAGCATGGTGTTACCAGGTTTATGGTAAATAAGTGTTTTAATCCTACAACCCTTCTTCAAACTCATAAGATGTTGGTACTGAGTCAGGGGGTTTGCCGAATACTATTGCAATTTCGTCATGTGCATTTATTGGTATTTGTCTATAATCGCTTCCTCCACTTATTTTGCTGCCGTTTACATATACATTAAGTGTGCTATTGCTACTTCCGTCGACAGTATTATCAAAAATCTGACTTGTACTAAAATTTTGATTCCATATGTCGAAAAACTCTCCAAGGGTAAAGTTTCTTTTTTCGGGTGATTCTATGTGGATAATTCCCGTATCGTCATGAGTGTGCATCCAATAAATACATTCGTTATCAATAATGCCAATGTCAGACGGCACCGTTTGAATTCTGCCGTGGATAAAGATGTCTAGATGAGCGTGAATATGCATATCTAGATGTTCCATGGTATCACAACTAATATCGTCTATAACTGGTGCTCTAGGTCGGACAGTAGATGATGCAGAATCTACTGTCGAACCTACACAAATCATACCTAATCCTACTAATGCTACCAGTAGTATTCCTAATCCCGTATCAATTGAACCCATTTTTGATATTTCAATCATACAATAACGAGGAATTTAAAACATATCCTCAGGTATATATCATTACCATCTTAGCCTCTACCAGTATCAGGGCTCACGGAAATGCTAGGTGGAAGTGCAATTTGTAGTGACCTAAAGTCAAAGAATTCTTTTGGAAAACGTTTCAATCGATGTCTCAGTACTAGATGCATCGTTGTAAAGTACTATCGCAAGGGTGTGACCATTGTATTCCACCTAGGAAACCTGTTTAAGTAATATAGGTTTTCTAACGCAGCCATAATCACAAAGGAAATTTACTGAATACGGTTGCTTCATTTGCTAATAATTCATAGCCTCAAAAAAGAAGGCAGAAGTAGAAAGAAAATCGATTGCAGATTTAGATGAGGTTCATCAAATTCATATTAATGAGTTCTTGATTCGATTCGACTTTTAAGGGTCTTTCCATTTCAACAAGACTGTTTAAATATTAGGCCTACCTAATTAGGTCCGCCTAATATATATGATGGAAAACAACTTTGTTAGTTTAAGTGATATCCGTATTGCAATACCTCTATTACAGGATATTGTTGACGAATCTGCTCTCAAGATAATTTCATCAATTATTGACATTGAGAAAAATGTGTTCCAAATATGTTTCGAAAATAAATTACCTCTCAGTTCAACGTATAAAAAAATAAGGAGGTTGCAATCTGATGGTCTGGTTTCAGTTGAGAAAATCGACATTGATGGAAAGGGAAGAAAAGTTGTGTTTTATAAAAGCAAGATAAGATCTCTAGACTTTAACTTGAAAAAAGAAGGTATATTATTGCAATTCGACAGAAATGACAAAGATCATTTCAAATGCATGGCAGATACGGATCCAAACCTCAAATAATCTGCATTGAAATAATGTGGTATTTCAAAATAGCACTCATATTCTAAGCACTGCTTACTACCGATACGGCTAATAATTAATAAGAATTAGCCCCCAAAATCGTCCAATAGCTGCTGATATTCACTATGTGGTTTTGGACTGGAGGCAATGAACTTATTTAGAAGGATGGGTCCTCTGTCGGAATTATCTGTGTTGATCAACAGTACATAAACAGTAGTAACGAAAGCAACATGTACTAGGACAGCTAATTGTTCGCTTACACAAGCATTAAAAATTCAGAGGATACGCCAAAGCAAGCTTATAGAATTCACAGAATCGAACAAATCCGACTAAAAGGGATGCAGCTAAATAATAGGATAGGATGAAGACAACCGGCTTTAAGATATAACAGAAGAATACTATACTATTGACATTCTACATATATAACGAATGTATTAACTGCACGACTACGCCGGTGATCATGACACCAACTCCTAGACGTTTCACCCAATAATGTGTAGTGCTCGTTACACTTTCCAAGTAACCAATATTTAATCGAATATCAGTACTTTTAGGTGGAATTGGTCTTCTTGATGCATCCAGTATTAGAAGGAAACCTATTATTTCCAATATCATTCCCAAATTAATCATGTAGGTCAAAACCAATACTCGGAATAACTATACTCTATTATAATATGTTAGGTACCAATAAATCAGCCACCACGTTCATTATTTTTAAGCAAAAGCCCTGAATTCGAATCTTAATTTAAGGATAATTAGTCTCAATTATTTGAGACCTTAATGTCCCTACAAAAAGTGCCCATACTGCCAACCAACTTTATTCATTAATATAGCCTCCGTTCCAACTGCAAAAATCGATAGAAATACAACTAAGAATCCAAAATTGCAGTAATTACTGGTATGAGGGGGTCATCATATTTTTATGTGGATATATCAATCCCTAAGTAGGATATACTTTGCTCTGATGATCCATTAGTTTCGCTTCATTCTTGAACTTGCTTCCACATTTATCATATTTGGATTTTCTACTTAAAAAAGTCGAACTTCATTGGAAATTGATATAAAAAGTAGGATTAAGGTTTTTTATTATATACCGATAAGACTCATATATGATGACCTTATCCT
>JAATVT010000048.1 GCA_014523685.1 Nitrososphaerales archaeon TH5893 | reverse complement strand
TCTGATGGTAAGCTAGAAATTGTAAGCATAAAATGAAGAAGTGCCTCGCATAATACAGCAATTATTATATCAAGACTATGGTCATAAATGTCCGATTCATAAGTTAGCCTTGTAATACATCGATTCATTATAATATCGATATATTTTTGGGAGAACATGATATTTGATGAAATGTTCAACTGAATATTTTCCCTTCCTATTTCTTCTATTACCGAATACAGGATCTGTTTTATCTTCTCTCCTGATGACATTTTTCCCGCTATTGATGTACTAGTAATGATCGAACGTTCATATAGATTATGCAGGGCAGAAATCCAGTTTTATAGTACCTTACTTTTTTCTGATACTGAATAATCGTTATAGCAAACATCGTTCTTATTCAGGAGGTTATCGTAAAGTGATATTAGACAGGACTGTGTGCTAATTTCAATTTGAAACCAGTCTTGGAGTTATGATATCTTGTCTTGTCTTGTCTTGTGAATCAATCCCAATTCAACAAGGTTGTAAAAATTGCCCATCGGTTTCACGGGGTTCCTCCGACCTATCATTCCATTTTAAGTTTTCCATACCCCTGTAACATAAAATCTCAATTTACCATGTAAAGACCTAATAACTAGTCTGGGGTCTAGTAAGAAATGATGTCTCCGGAGATTTATGATTGGGAAGCCACTCTTCATAAGATGGTAACATCTAAGGAGGGTGATCTAGTAGGAAACGTAGATGCCGTTGATGACACTTCGGTCCTAGTCTCTACTGAAGGTGCACGAACTCATTACAAGATTCCTAAGCACATGGTAGACGGATACGATGGTCATTCTGTCTCACTTAAAGTCGAGAAGAGCGAACTAGAAAGATTCAAATCAGATCGTGGAGAGGGATTTGGCAAGGTAAAATAGTAGTAGAAAGGTTAACTATAGCAGATCTGAGAAACATTTACAATAGTAATATAAGCTCGGTGGATATCAAGTAAATCTAGCGGAATAAGCGATTTCATCTGAAAGTGGATTTGGGACAGTACAATGAGATATTTCATATGTAAAGTTTTTACCTACAAAGCGATATAGTATAACTAGAAGGGAGTATGGTTAATGATGATACGAAGGAAGAAGCTTTTTTTAGAGAAATGTATGCTACGGAGTTGCGAAAGAAAAAACAACAAGGCAGCAACTCTTACCGCGGATACGACGAGTTAAATGATGAAAAAAGGAGAGTGAATCAGCAAGAATTGAAAACCCCGGGTAGGAGAGGAGAGAAAATAAAACAGGAAGAACTTGACCGAGAATTTTCTAGACGCAGTATGATAAAAAAAGAAAAATGAATTAAACCAAAATTCAAAACTACAGTAACTAATTCAAGTGTAGCCCCATCATAATTTATGTGGTTAAAACCAATCCTTAAGTTGGAAGTACCTTACGCTGATAATCCATTGGTTCCGCCTCATTCTTGAACTTGCTTCCACATTTATCACATTTGGATCTTCTACTAAAAAAGTCAGATTAGGACACGTGATTTCATTGAGAATACTCTGTACCGCAATATTCTTGATAACTTTATTGTATAACAATGTTGAAGAATTTATTAGAAAAATCTCCTAAAGATATTTATTAGATGAATCTTCTAGTAAAGCATGTCGGTTTTACAGGACACTATACTTCCAAACGAACCCAAAGGGAACTTTTCGGTTAACATAGAACCAAAATTAATCTCAGAGAAAAATGATATTATTAAGAAAATATATTTCCTGATTTGTGGCTCCTGCTTCTGGTGTGCATCGTATTATGATACCAGCAATTTAAGCAAAGTAATCAAATGCCCTTGCTGTGACAACAACAGTATTGAATTTATACCAATCTCACACAATGAAGTTTACAACTTTAGCTATGACTCAAAACGTGGAATAACTCTAGAGTTTCAAATGCAGAGGCGTTAAAACTATGAATATAAGCGATTCAGAATCTCCAGTGAGAATTCTGGCGAAGACATGCGGCTGCAAGGGAAGAAATATGAAAGTAACTTATTCTATTATAGACTCTTACCATAGCCTTTGTCTAGATAAAAAAGATATAATCTCTGCTGAAATAGAAGCATGCCAAAGGCTTACAAAATATACAGTAGACGAAAAAGATAAGCTGGTCGTAGAAACAGAGTTAGCCGAATTAAAAATGTCATTAGATTTGATGAACTGATAATTGATGTAAATTCTTCAGGTTCGGCGACATATCAGAATCATCATCTACGTAAAAGATTTTTCTCTTGTTCATTGTAGTTGAATGGCAGGCGTGAGTTCACAAATATGTCTATAACTTATAGCATCATTTATTACGTTTATCAAGTGTTTTTGCAAGCTGTCTGTGTCCAGTCTCCATATATTTGACCGTTCTAAAATATCACAGTAATAGATGATAGGAGAGCATGTGATAAGTCTCTTGGGAAACTAAGAATAACGGGGGTATCATCCATGTCTGATTAGCTTTTACCCAGACTATTGAACAAAAAGATCTGGGAGGGCAAAAATCATTGTACACCAACTATAATAGAAATGGTCACATTTGCAGCATGAGGTTAAATATTTTATATCGTAAAAACGGTGGGCAGGATGCTAAACCACGACAAAGATTACCGTTACTAGTCTCACAGGCTTAGAATTAGCACATTATATTTTGATGAGAATAGTTGTGGAAGGCGATACGGTTGAAAAGTTAGTTCAGGACTTGGATGGTAAGGAGAGATATGTTTCAACTCTAGTGTCTCTCTTAGGAGATGTACGGTGGGTTGAACAAGAACCTAGCGGTAAATATATAGTTACTGATAAAGGCAGCTCTGATGCGTAAAAGTACAGATACAATAAAAGCCTCCAGTCATCGTAATAACACTTTACATATAAAACACTGTTCGACTCCATGACTTATCTAATGCATCTTCTTGTGTTACTACGCCTCTCATATAACATTCCGTACAGCAGTACACTTCTGTCTCAGACACAATGACAGGATCCTCTGGGTCAAAAGGAGTACTATCATATGAAGTGGCGGCCGCTATTAGAGCTTTGACCCTTTCAGGGTTTGGGATCTCATTGCATACGAGACATTTCAGATACTCTTTTGACATAGAGATATTCATATTTGTTCAACCTCGACAATCATATAATCATATATTGATATAAAAGTTGGAAAATACTTACTCATTAAGTATATTGTAGTAAGAATGGTATATAGACCTATAGGTACATTGTTATAGCATCTACCTAATGAGTAAGGCTTAATAGCCAAGAGTTCTTCCATATGTTATATATTTAGGAGAGAGCAGAGTGCCTAAAGTTAAACTTGAGGGTTATAAATGTGAAAGATGTAGTCATATTTGGTTGCCTCGAAAATACGGAGAGGAAGATCCTGTGATTTGCCCAAAATGTAAAAGTCCATACTGGAATAAACCTAGATTAGCAAAAAGTAAGAAATGATAAGCGCATTCTCCGACCAGAATCCTTAGGGGAACAAGACTTGACTTGTGCAGATTCTCGTACTATAGTTCAAACCTATATGCCCCAGTATGGATGCCGACGCAGTGGCATAAAATGTTGCTTAACTTCATCCAATCTGCCTTTAGAACCATCAACCTTTCTGAGATCAGAAAAGGAAGAGCCGTCTCGTACTTCGTCCATGAATGAAAGTACTTCTTCATTTGTAACTCCATGCTTGATATCATAGCTTATGCCCTTACGGATATTTGTTATCTTGTTGTATTTTTTGTGCTGTCTTTTTTGCCATGAGGGGGCATCATCGGGTACGCCTGTTACAAACTTCAGGACTAATTTTTTCATATGTTCAAAATGCCATTCTCTCAGAGGATAACTGTTATTATTTTGCATCATAGAATTATCGTTATATATAATACGCAAGACAACTATATAACATGATGTTTCGAATATGTAATGGAGGTTTCTTTCATGAGGAACATTGTCATTTGTCATTGTCTGTATTTTCTTACTCAACTTTAACACGAGAAAAAGAGATCTTGAGCGTAAGAATATCTAGGAAAGTTTTAAGACATTAATGAGCTAACTTTGCTTTTTACTATTAGGAAAATGGTTTCTTAATTTATTATGCTGTGCCTGTCAAACACCTCTATCAAGACCTGTGTTATATTCAGGTGGTTTAAATTATGTGTGGTGTGTCTGATACAAACACCCTTGATATCAGACCACTAGCATATTTCCCAAATTTTACTAGATATTACATTTTAAATCATTAATCACCACTAGCATTTCCTCATATTTCTTGCAGAGAAAGATAGTCTCAAAATGTCAATTTCTAGTTTTTGTTGATGTTGTCCCTGAATGAAGATGATGTGGTAACAACAATTGTCCTATCATGGTCTTTAATTTGTGAATCCCATACCCACCTTTGGAGGATATGACCATAGGGTCGGATAATTCCAAATCCTTTGCAATTTCTCTTATTTTTTCTGAGTGCATATTCTCGTCATCGTACTTGGTCAAGATTACTAGAACTCTGGATTTATCCACTTTGAGCTCTTCTAAAACATTCCAGCAGCTTGAATATTTTATTCTAATATCTTCTATTGACTCTGAGGAGTCTATCAGGAGCAAAATGAGGTCTGCGCCAAGTGACTCTTCTAATGTTGACTTAAACGCATCTACCATATAGTGTGGTAGTCTACTGATAAATCCAACAGTGTCTACAAGCAAGACTTTAGTGTTACTATTAATTTTTAATGATCTGGTAGTCGTCGAAAGCGTTGTAAATAAATCATCTGATGTCTCTTTATTGGATTCTGTAAGCAAATTGAATAACGTGGTTTTGCCTGAACTGGTATAACCCACAAGGGAGACCACAGGGAAGTCTGTTTCCATTCGCTGGTGATGATAAAGGTTACGTTTTCTATGAGCATATTCCAATTTTTGTTGGATGAACGACATCTGTCTTTTCAGGTCTCGGAGCTTTACATCTACCACATATTCTCCCATGCCACCTTTTCCTGGCCTTTCACTGCCTGAAGCTATCTTCGAAGCTTCTCTGACACGGGGAAATTGGTATTTTATTTCAGCGAGTTGAATTTGAAGTTTTGATTCAGTTGAAGTGGCTCTTGAGGAGAATATATTTAGTATGAGCCGTTCCCTATCTATTACTTGCAGTTCTGTTAGCTTCTCTAAATTGTGTATCTGTTTTGTTGTCAGGTGTTCGTCAACGATTATTTGTTGGACTCCACCAGATTCAGATCCCTTCACAAAGCTCTCAATTTCCTCAGCTTTGCCAGCACCCATACCATATTTAGAATGATCCAAATACTTCTGAGTAAAGACTTTTACAATCTTATAATTTGGCAGCGACTCAACTAGACTCTTTGCTTCTTCAAGCCTAAAACTATCTGGATATGTGATGAGGATTACTCTGGTTGAATTCTCCAACGGATATTAAGACCAATCCATATAATCAGCGCGAACGTATTCGTTTGTATGTTTTCTGGAACATGTATGAGAAGTACTAGCGTTTGTGGCATTAGTCTTAAAATCCTCAGTACTTCCTTCAGGAACATAGATGCCGGCAAAGACTTCACCACAGCTTTTACATTGTAACATTAGCATTGGCATCTAGATAGTCACCTTTCTTTCATCCGTATATTATATAATAGCAGTGGTCACTATTATAGTTGTTAGAAAGTGAAGAAGACAGAAGAAAAACGAACAAATGCGTCATTATATGTGTTATAGTTTTGTTTCCTGCTGCATTCTTATCATAGCTTGTAATGGTATTCTGATATTGTTTATTTGTTTTATACGTTAAGGTTCTAGTAACAATAAATAAATGCCCGTCGTGATAGAGTTTTTATGCTTTTACGACCATTAAAAACTAGTACTCATCGAGTGATTCCATTAGCCACTAACACAGAATAACAACCAAGGCCACAATCCTCACAAATAGGCTTTAATGATTTACTATCTGCACTCCCTATACAGCAAGGTTTCTTCTCTCTTCCCATATGATCAAAAGATAGTATTGCCCATGAGGGGCATTGTACTGGTGTGGTACCAATACCCCCCCAGTTACCTTTCATCAACGCTAATTGTTTCTTGCTATTTATCACAAAGCCTGGGTATTCTTCCCTCAAAGCGATTAGTTTGTCGACTACCTTATTACGCTCTTGTCCGAAAGGAAGCCATAATGGGTCACCTTTTACAAACGGTGTATGAAACTGAAATCCTATCTTGTTAACTACCCCTTTCCATTCCTGTATTAAATCGTCTATAGTTCCATAGTTTAAGGAATTAATTGTCATTGTAATCCATATGTCTTTCCAAGCAGGTTTCCTATTTCGATCTGGGCCAGCTATATAATCTAATATATTTTGTTTTGTCTTTGAATATGAACCGTTGCCCCTAATCTGATCATGAATCTTCTCTGTCCCATCCAAGGATATCCAATAAAAATAGAGATTGTCAAATCTCTTTAGAGGATAAGTTCCATTTGAAACAATACATACCCTTCTAGGCATTTCTTTACAAAATACTTCTATTACATCTGGTCTCATTGTTGGTTCACCACCTACCAGAGTAACAACAAATATTTTCTGTTTTTTGAATGTCGTCCTGATGATTTGCCTCCATTCGTCGGCACTTAAGTCTTGATCTTCGTTTTTTCTATTAAGCCACCAGTAACAATGGGTACAGTGTAGATTACAGACATTATTAACATCTACTGAACCGTACATGGCTGGTTTTCGATGAAATAGTTTGATACCTATATACTTCTCAAAAATCCCAAAATACAAAGGAATCTCTCGAACAATATCAGTTACACCCCGACCATAAACAAGATCAACCATAATTGAACAGATGACTCGTATTAAATAAGTATTTCATTGGTGATTTATTTTGTTTAACCAAATAGCAAGCTGGGAGGAATCTTTAACATATAATAGGTATCATAAATATGAGGCAGAGGCCAATAAGTTGGACGGATTTCTTAATCATACAACCACAACTTTAAGAATGAGGTTAATTTATTATTATACTATAGAGCATACGTACAAGTTGATATTTTTATAACTCAGATGACTTGTTATAAGATGATCTATCATATGGTTGAGAGAGATGAACACATTGTAAAGTGCAGTATTTGCAATAGAGGACTGATTGTTAAGGATACCGTGAATAATGGAGTGGCTTTCCTAAGCCATTTGAAAATAGACCATGGTATCACATTTATCCCTCAACGCATGACTGAGGAACAAACCAAAAGCAAAAGGGAGCAAAATCAATTATACAAGTCTGCATAGTAGGTAGCTTTAAATGAAATAATCAATTACGAGCAGTTTCAACATATTAAACACGCTGACGTACCTACTGTTTAGATTCTGTAATCTCTCCATTTTTGGCGAATCGTTTATAGTCTGGCTTTTGATATTTTTAGGCCGTTAAATTTCAATATAGTGCATGGTGCATAAATCGGAAAAATACGTCCAAGGTGAACACGAGATATGTGAAGGCATGATTAGATTCTTCTTTGGGTCGGAATAAAATAAAGTATGTATTTTTTAATGAATAGATAGTCAAAGAGATTTATAGGAAGATAGGATCCTTTAATAGATAATGTTCAGACTTTGTAATACCTGCAAGAAAGAATTTAATGAATACCTTGAAGGAGCATATTATTCAAGCGCCGCCGGGCTTGTACTATACTTCTGTTCCGATGAATGCACTAAGAACTATTTTAACAAACAAGCTAAAGTATAAAATGAAGAAGAAAAAAGAATTCAGACTTAACAAATTTATTTTTTACACAAATCCCCCCAATTGCGAATCTGTACGCCCGTTCTATTGCTCCTGATGATGTTGATTTTACCATTTCCTATTATGATATATACATAAAACCCAGCTCATAAAACCATTACAGTAATGTACCGAACAAAATATAAATCATATGGCAACACAATCTAAATCCGAATGATTATCTTCTTAACTTCCAGGCCTGTTCTCTTTTGTGAGTTTCAACACACTTCTTAATGATATGATCCATAGTTTCTGTTAGTCGATAAGAAAAGTAGGATATCTCAAAAAATGAGAATGTTTAGGTGAAAGCGTCTTTCACTTTAACCTTGGCTTTGTTTAGGGTTTCTGAGCTTGGTTTACCTTTAGCATGGTCTACTGAAGTCTTCACCTTAGCTTCAACGTCTTGACTCGCATCCTTTATCTTTTTTACTGGGTCTGTCATGTGGCATAATATGGCTTACATTGCTTAAATGGCTTGTAAATCAATACTATTTTAGATGCAATCTGAAGACTGTATCCTTGTCTACTTAGATTCTTCAGCAAAGAATTTCTGAGTTTCTTGTGTTGCATTAGCTACAACCGGATTCTTGGCAACTGTTTCTGACACATTCCCAAGAAATTCCGCTGTACCGTTTATGGTTTGTTGTACTCCTTGTGTAGTACCGTCATCCGTAGTCTGTGTAGCATTCGATTGAGTTGCATTAGTCGGGTTTTGTCCAAATACTACGGTAGGTATGGTAGTTGTGAATACGTTATGGATTATAGAAGGCAGAATGAACAGTGCCAGAGATAGACATAATCCCATCATCGTAGATGAAAATCTTATCCTTGTCATAATTGCATCAGCGACCGAAAGGAGTCTTAAGTTCAAAACCTGCAATAGTATCTGCAGCATTCGGGTCGGGATCTTCGGCTGGCTCTTCTGTTACTTCAAAGTT
>JAATVT010000258.1 GCA_014523685.1 Nitrososphaerales archaeon TH5893 | reverse complement strand
CATCATCATCGTATCCGTCTATTAGGATATAGCGAGAACCCACACCTACTGCTTCTCGTGCTCGACAATACTAATTGCCCTATTCTTACAATTGAGTATTTTCTTGCTCTCTGAAAGAGTTTCATCTGATTCAGCACGTTTAAATGTTATTTACCTTCTATTCGTCGTTGGTAGATACATATGTCCTCTAACGATAGAATCCCAGGAAAAAATAAACGAGAACATCCGAAGACAGAGGAAACATCGTTGGAAACTAGATCACCTTCGATTGAATCTGGGCTCCCTAATATGGACAAGACTCCATCGACCCAAATTACTACTGTTTTTCTAAATTTTTCATTTTATAAAGTCGACCCAAAGTGGCGTTGGCTAAATGAATTAGGAAAAGAAGAGGCAGCAAAAGAGTTTGCAAGCTTAATTGAAGTTGCCAACACAAAAATGAAAGTACGAGTATATTCCACTCTGGGTCTTCGTGATGATTCGGAGTTCATGTTGTGGATGGTTTCCAAGGACGTTGAAAAGATGCAAGTATTGACATCAAAAATCTATCTCACGGTTTTTGGGAAATATATAGAGTCTTCGAGGGTATACCTCGCTTCCTACCGTCAGTCCATTTACTCAAAGAATACAAAAATGACACCTGGATATCTCTTAGAAGAAGACATAAAACAAAATGAACCAATGAAATATGTTATAGTTTACCCATTCACAAAATCAAGGGAGTGGTACTTGCTTCCGTTTGAAGACAGAATGAAAATGATGGATGAACATATAACAGTTGGAAGAAAGTTCCCTCAGGTAAGACTGAATACATCATACTCATTTGGTATTGGGGATCAGGATTTCATGCTAGCTTTTGAAACAAATGATTTAATGGTCTTCCAGGACCTAATTGTCCAATTACGTGAAACGCGTGTTAGTAGTTATGTAGTTAAAGATACCCCAATGATAGTTTGCATTTATAAGCGTGGCGTGGAGGAGTTTATCAAGACCCTTGGATAGTTCAACTTATGACGCTGGGCCTTCTTTCAATCCTAATTTCTACCGGATCCAATCAACCACAAATAGGCGCACCACGGATACTAAGAACACTAACTTAGACAAGAGTAAAATTCCGTTTCTTAACACATTAGCAGAACATTCACAGCCTGTTCCCCATTCAGTTCAAGACTTGAATTCTAACATCGCAGCAATAACTGCAGCACTCAAAGAATGGGCAGTTGTTTGCAAGGCGCTTGAAGACGGTAGACAGGTATTGCTGCTGAGAAAAGGCGGAATCTTGGAATACAGACAAGGTTTCCAGGTAAGACACAGTAACTTTTTCCTTTATCCTACTTTTGAGCATCAGTCAAGGGAATCCATACAGGCCGACTTCATTGAGAAATTTGAAATGATTATGCATGAACAGCCCTCAAAGGGGAAAAATACAATCACTTCTTATGCCCGCGCAGTAACGGTGAAACAAATAACTGACGTATCACTATTGCCTAGCCTTCAGAAATATCATATTTGGAACGACAGTTACGTTAATCTAAGAATGAATTATAATCCAAAGAAACCCATAAGTGTAGTATTGCTTAGGGTTTACAGACTAGACCCAATCGAAGTAGATGTTAAATCGGAATGGCTTGGATGTAAGTCATGGATTCCTATTGAATCCATTCCATCTCAATCGCAATCAAAAAATCACCTCGAGGAACAAAATAAGGCAAATCCGGAACACCGAAGCAGTCATGGTAATTATTTTGATAACATTCGCAGCAATGAACACCCAGTTATAGAGGATTTAAAATTCCAAAGGATTGTAGATGAATTAGAGGAGATCCTGAAATAGCAATATGAAATATAGGAAATTAGGAAAGAGCGGAATAAGTGTTAGTGAAATCGGATTCGGAGCATGGACCATCGGTATGGATTGGTGGAATAAAAAAATTGATGATGACGAAGCAATAAGGATGCTAAAAAAGGCTTATGACCTCGGTATCAATTTTTTCGAAACAGCAGACGTTTACGGGAATGGAAAGAGCGAGAGGTTACTTGCTCAAGCCTTCAAGGATATGCATAATGACGACATTATATATTCCACCAAATGGGGCTACGATATTTATAACGCCGAACAGATAGGGCACAACGAATTGCCACAAAAACACAATCCCGAATTCTTACATCACGCATTGCAGCAGAGCATGAATCGATTACATGTTGATCATATAGACGTATACAGTCTTCACAACCCAAAGATGACTGCAATACTAGACGATCAATTATTTGAGTCACTGGACAGTTTAGTAAAAGCTGGCAAAATTCGTAGCCATGGCGTCGCATTGGGCCCTGCTATTGGATGGGAGGAAGAGGGACTCATAGCGTTACAAAAGAGAAACATAACCTGCCTTCAGACGGTTTATAACATTTTGGAACAAGATCCAGCCAGATCTTTCTTTGACCAGGCAAGTCTGAACGAAGTGGGACTTCTAGTCCGCGTGCCCGATGCATCAGGTGTGTTAACAGGCAAAGTTAACGAAAGAACAGTATTTGACAAAAACGATCATAGAAACACCAGAAAAAGAGATTGGATTCTACAGGCAATACGGAAAGTTGAAAAATTGAAGCCGTTGTCTGACTCGAACGGTTGGGATATAACTCAGCTCGCAATTAAATTCATCCTATCCCAAAAAGTAGTATCTGTTGTATTACCTACGGTCGTAGACATGGAAGAAATTGAGATGTTTGCACAAATGTCAGATGGAAAATATCTAACGAATAGTGAACTATCGCAAATTACGGAGCTTTATAACAATAGTTTTTTCGTTTAAGGAATTCTCTAATTGCAACGATTATCATGGTGCAGCTAATGGGTAGTGAACTTAAAGAGGTACGCAACAATTTTGAGCGCAAAATGCGAGGAAAAATGACATTTACAATATAACCAGATGAATCCAAGAACAATGTGGAAATATAAGGCTCACAAATGATGTTAGAGCTGTGTTTTCCTGTATTTTATTATAACTTTCAGCTTTTTACTTGTCTTCCAAACCAAGCCAGCCATACCCTTTTGTTTCGAGCTCTTCTGACAATTCTTTGCTACCAGATTTGATAATCTTACCCTTGGCCATGACATGTACATAATCTAACCTTTTAAGATATCTCAAGATACGTGCATAATGAGTAATCACCACAACACCAGCTCCCGATTCAATCAATTTGTTTATTGCCTCGGCCACCGACTTAACAGCGTCAATATCAAGACCAGAATCAGGTTCATCTAGTATTGCCAGATTTGGCTTTAATACGAGCATTTGCATTACTTCTGATCTTTTTTTCTCCCCCCCCGAAATTCCTTCGTTTAAGTATCTACTCAGAAAGGTGGGATCAAGTCCGACGCTATCTAAATTTCTCTTCACGTATTCATGAAATTCCTTAACCGTAAGAAATACTTCTCTGTCTTTCTGTTCTTCAGCTAGTGTTTTATTCAAGGT
>JAATVT010000257.1 GCA_014523685.1 Nitrososphaerales archaeon TH5893 | reverse complement strand
TGGCCCAAACAGATTAGTTGTTAGGGCTTGATTAACGACCTCCAAGTCAGCGTTGACAGCACATTGCCAGGTATCATAAAGGATTGCGGCATTATTGACAAGTACATCTAATCTTCCAAATCGCTGTTCTATTTGATCTGCTATCCTGCTAATATGACTTTGATTTGACACATCAAGCTCGTAAAATATTACGTCCAATCTTCTTTCAATTAATTGTTTTGCAGCCTCCTCGCCCTTGGTAACACCCCTTGCACTCAATATAACTGTAAGACCTAATTGTGCTAGCTGACGACAGGTTTCAAACCCTAGACCTCTGTTGGCTCCTGTCACAAGAGCGATTCTCTTTCTGTTCTTCTTTTCAGAAGTCATCTTATATATTCCAAGTGATCCAATGAGAACGGCAATATTTCAAGGCTGTCCTTAGATTTGACAAGCTAAAATAACTATTGAAAAAATTAACGAAGTAGAAGATACCGCGTTAGTTTGGGTTCTCATCTACTTGTTGCCGCCTCAAAAAATATATCGATTACTCAGTAGAGGACTGACTGCCCTTTAAGACTATCATAGTCACAGAAACTCTTTAGTGTATATATTTCAAAGAAATAATGTGAAGATCATAAGTGCTATTCCCGGCACATCTTCTATGGCCAAGGAAGAGGTAAACAAATTCCTAGAAAGTAAAATCCTCATGCAGATTGGAACCATTGATGAAGAAGGCGATCCTAATATTCATCCTGTTTGGTTCAACTATGACAAAGATAGAGAAAAACTTTTAGTAATTACACCTAAAATTACAAAGAAGGTTAAAAATCTAAGAAGTAAACCAAATGTGTATTTTTCCGTAGACGATGTGAATATTACATACAAGGGAGTAAAAGGCAAAGGCACTGCCACAATAATAGAAGATCCAAAAAGAACTGTCTCGTATGGAGAGAAAATATATATGAAATACCTTGGCACACTAGATCACCCGGTATCTAAGATGATATTGGACAGCGCAAAAAAGGGAAACCACGTAGTTCTTGAAATTAGTCCTAAATTCTTTTCCACATGGGATTTTCCTAAAGTGCAATAAAAGTCCTAATGGTGATGTATCAGAAATTCATGACAAGTTTCCAAGTGAGTTTGATTAATCAGTTCCCCAAGGATTTTCTATGACAATGAGCGACCCACCATCAGCCTGTCGACGTAGAACCACTGTGCCCTTCCCTGCCATAATTCTTATCGACAAAGGCCCAAATATTAGCAACTTTCTTGGACTCCTGTTGTCAGGTCAGTTCAGTTCAGGTTGAAATCAGATCAACGCTATCGATTAGCAATGTTGAGTATGTTGCCATCCGGATCCTTGAACCAAGCGACTTTCATGTCATCTGCAACATGGACGTCACCGTTTCGTGTTACCCCTGGCATGTCATAGTGCTCAAATGCAATACCTTTTGCTTTTAGCTGTTGCACGAAACCTTCCACATCCTGGCCAACAACCCAAGTCACAGCAGTTGCCTTATTAGTCCCAGCGTATTGTGACTGATAGACGTTGATTAAGGAGTTTCCACTCTTAAAGATAATAACCTCTTGGCCTTCAGAACCAATCTGAGTTAGGCCTAGTGTATCCTCATAGAATTTCCTGGCTCTTTCCAGATTTTTGACCGCAATGTTCGCGGCCGCATCTTTATCACCCAACATGTTAATCTCTACTCCCCCATCTTTATGCGGCTAAACTCACCCATAATGAAATCGGTTCCTGGACTGACTAAAGCCACAGATCGCTGCCAAAGTGGACCCATTCTTTCATCATTTCGCATCTTTGCACCTACTTCTTCTTTGTGTTTACGATCTCTATAGAACAAAAGCTCCAACCAAACCTCCTCATCTTGGGCGGCTGATACGATTTTAGCTATGTTAGACATGCCCTCCATTGGTGCCTCGGTACTGCTAAGTTGAAAGACCAAGTGTGCAACCCCAAATTCCTTTGTTATTATGTCGCCAAATTCCTTATCGAGCTGCATCATCGCATCATGGTTCTTTTTTGGCACTCGGTAAACAAAGTGATCGACCTCACTACCAATCCCTTGAGCTATTTCTGTCGTACTTAATCTACTCATATAAGCCCTATAGCTAACATAATAAAAGGCGTTACTCCCCAAGGGGAGGCTTATTAAATAGAGAGTAACATAGATGTTATTTGCCTAAGCCGAAGCGTAGCAAGTTGGAAATATACAATGATATCCTCAGCGCAATCGAGCTGGAATTACAGAGCGGTCAGGCAAAACCTACTAGAGTCCAGTCCCGTAGCAATCTCGCCTACGATAAGCTTGCCAGATATTTTGAAGAGCTGAAATACAAGAAAATGATCACACAAGATCCACTCAGGATAACAGAGAAAGGCCACGATTTCTTGCAGGATTATGACCGAATCAAGTCTTTCGTCCTAGAAATGGGGGTAAAGTATTTGGATATTTCAGAGAGGAAAATCTATGGAAGCTGAAAAAACAAGCTATCGACCATTCGAGTACCTTGACAGAATGGAAGGAAACAATCACATAGTCCTTCTTTACGATAACTTAAAGTACGCAGATCTAATAATCGCACGCTATATTTTCAATGGTTTGAAAAAAGGTGAGTCTTGCATTTTCTTTACTTCCGATAACCTTGAAAAAGTTAGAAAAAGATTATCTGATGAAGGAATTGATGTTGAATCGTTACGGATCTATCAGACAGAGAGAGACAATGAGAATAGACCTGACGCATTGAGCCTTCTCAGAACCATAAGAGAAGAAGCCACGAGAGGAATGAAGCCACCATATAGATTTGTTGGCAGAACGATAACGGATACAGAAACAATAGAAGGAATGAAACTGGGATTACACGTTGAAAAAACCGGTAACGATCATTTTCAAGAGTTTGACTGTTCACAAATGTGCTATTACGATATTTCAGGGATAGAGCGATCAATGAGGGATGAATGGATCAAAGGACTTCTGAATAACCATGGCCATGTTATTTATGCTTCTGAACCTGATAAGGCCGTAGCATTTGAAACTGACTTACTCCATGAAGAAGAGTAGCAGTCACAGCGGGGTCAAATAAGAAGATGAGGTAAAGATTATAATGCCTTCAGCAATCAGTTCGCTATTTAATTCTCTAGTTGGTGACATCCGCTCAAAAACAATTAGCGGCTTTCTTATTCTGTCTTTCCTTGGTAGTAATAATTCACCCTGTCAAAATTATTAATAATAGTTTTCTCTTATCGGAAGAAAAGAAAAGTTCAGTAGTATCAGAAGTATCCTAGGGTTCCAATTAAAAATTAAGGATACAACCTGGGTACCGCTTTTTGATGATAATTAAGTTTTAACAAGAGACTATGACAGTCAAAACTGTATTTAAGACAATTGGAAGGAATTATTAGAAAGGGAATTAATTCATTCCAATTAACTAGAGTATGATTAAATGCTTCTCTTGTGCAATCTTGATGCTGTTCTGTCTTTGACGATTATGATACTGCATAGAATTATGAAAGCAATTTGAAAGAGTTCTATTGCTATATCTAATTGATTTACCGGGTACCCGCTTCCTGGTACTGCAATGAGGTACATTATTATAAGGATAACTGTTCCACCTATGCCGACATAATACCAAGGTTTGCTCCACCTCTTAATGACGGGTATAACCCAGAATATTTGGGCTAGACCTGAGACAATAAAGAATATTGTAATATCTGTGGACATTTGTGTAAAGAACATAGGAACAATTGCGAGATGTAATACCCCTGCTATTAACGTGGATGCAGCTGCTGCATATAATATCGTTTTAGCGGTCAAGGGTCGAACTTGGACTATTACTTCTTTTATTTGTTTTTGATAAATTATAAGAGGGAATTATCTCGGGCCTGTGTATGGAATAACCGAGATAACTAACAAATCGTAGCCGAGGTACTATTTGAGTAAGATTGTTCCTTAATCCCTGTCATAGCACCAGCTACCAAGACCGCAGGTAATGACACATCCCCTTCTTTGAAATCCTGAAGTATGAACAAGTTGCCAATCACCTTCAAGCCTTCACTTTGAAAGATTGTAAAGACAGTATTTCACCACAAACATGCTCGAATTGCTCACGGAAAAAATGTTGTTGCCGTGTCACCGTTATTCTTTTGGCCAACATACGAACCTATGATGTTGGTGACTTCTGCGTACGCTTGATCACTTGCAGGTACTAATGTTCCGATCATTAGTGCTGCTACTGCTGTCAGTACAATGAATTTGTTTATTGGAGTCATTTTGTTAACAGCTACTGCTAGTTCCGCTTACGCATAGGTTACCATAGCTACCACAATCTAAAAATTCTATGATGCGGATGATCTCTTAGATCGAGAACAATTTGAAGAGCACATATAATTGCTAAAATAAGCATCAAAACTGCTGGGTATAACTTCAAACCTAGAATTGCTATAGAAATTATGACAATACCAGAAATAATCCTATACGTTGCCCATTTTCTTCTGGTCTTAGGTTCAATATCCGGATCTTCGACCGCTACCAAATGAAGTATTGCCTGAACAAACAAACAGCCGGATATTGAACCACAAATAAGCCAAAGATCTGAAAAAGGTAAAGGGATTTCTTGGTTACTTGATGCTGCTTGTTTTATGCCAATACCAATTGCTGTAAGCCCAACTACTAAAGGGAAGTGAACGTACAGCCAAATATAGTATATACCTCTTCTACCTTTTTCCGTAGCTGCTCTTATAGCAGAGCCGCCTATATTATCAAAGTATATCCACCACAGACTAAATGGAATACTAAGTCCTAAGCCTACAGACACTGATGAATAAATATCCCATTCATGACCAGCAAGACCAACAACTATTCCTAAAATTGATTCCCCGAGTACAATAATAACAAAGAGTCCCATCCGCTCTGGTAAATGGGATATATGAGGTGCGAACTTGATGGCTAAGTGTCCAGCCAAAAATGGTGTTATGAAATCTATAGTCAAGCCTATTCCCCATAAAATGAATCGTAAAGGAGGTGGTACAAACGCAGATACTGTCCATAATACAGCTGATGACGCGAAACCGACCGAATACCTTTCTGTCAACGGCTTAGTAGAAGGAATGCGACGACCTATACGAACATACTCTATTACCAGAAGAAATCTAATTGCAGCATAAGAAAGTGCAAAACCAGCTGAAGTTCCACCGAGTCCATGAGAAACATTTACAGCCATAGCCGCAGCTCCCATCATCTGCAGCAAAGTAAGTATTCTGTGCGCTAAGTCGTCAGTGCCAAATCTTGTAGCAAAAAAAGTAGCACCAATCCATGCAAACCATACTGGAACGAAAAGAGCGATAAAGCTTAGTACTCCTGCCAAAGAAATATTGTGACTTAAATTTTCTGATAATTGGGATACTACTGCCACAAAGACTAAATCATAAAATAGCTCAAGCCACGTAGCATGGCGTTCCTTTTCTTCTTTCCTTCTTTCGCTATCCGTATACTTAATTTTATTAAATATCTAAAAATCCTTTTCCATCCGATTCATAAAATATTAAGAGAATTAAGTATAGCCAACCCAATATTTCCACGAGGTTGGAAAATTGGGCTAATCAGCTTCTAGACCATGGTATAGGAGGATCATGTGAAGAGAGCAGGCATTTCCGATATGGAAATCATGATATGAGTTGAATCGAGTTCAACTATTTAAAATAAGTAGTACTATATTACTAAGTCAGTTTCGTATATCAAATCAAGTTAGCAAATACGTATTTAGTAAAATAATTACTGACCAATTCATAAACTTACCTTCTTACAGTTAATTTGTAATGAAGGCACAAAGAAAGCTTTCTGACGTTAAAGAAATTCTGACCGAATGGCCTTATTCTACTTTTGTAGCTGGAATTCTAGGAGATTTCCAACGCTGAGCCCAAACTCCTAATTCTTTAAGTATTAC
>JAATVT010000047.1 GCA_014523685.1 Nitrososphaerales archaeon TH5893 | reverse complement strand
TACATGCGAAAGAGAGTAAATTTAGAATACGGTCAAGTAATGAGAGAAATTAATACAAAGCGGTAAAATCAAATAACAGTCCCTTGTGAGTTTCTAATGTAGCCCGTGCATGGTGTGTGTGTCTAAGTGTATAGGATTTGGTCTTCCAACGAGAGCCTGAATCGAAGGAGTATACATTCTATGACATGCATGCATGCTACGAAGCCCGGTCGAATCTTATTCTTTACAGATTAAGAATAAGGTGCCGAATCTAGTGGCCAATCTCCAAGGTATGCTTGTTGGGCTAGGGATTTCAGGCTCTGGATCTATAAAAAGAAAAGAAACCTGGAGACAGCAGTTCGAATCTGCTCCGGGCTACTTTTGTTCCCTCTCCTTATTTTCAAATTCATGTTTGGCACACAATACTGGACTATATTTTCGATTTTTCTAACTTCTAGATTAATCCCGTTGTAAGGTACTTTTTCTTCTTTAAATTATTGGACCCGCTTTTTGAATCTCCCTGGGCATCCTGCCAAATTTTTCAAAGTTCTTTCCAAAAAGCCTTGCTAGCTTCTTTGCAGAAGAATCGTATTTCTTCTTATCTGGCCACGTTCTACGGGGGTCGAGGATATCTGATGGAACCTCGGGGCAAATCAATGGAATTTCCAGGTTAAATATACCGTCATTGACAAATTCGACCCTATCTAAACCACCGGTTAAAGCAGCTCTTACCATTGCCCTTGTTTGATTAAGATTTATTCTTTTACCTACACCATAAGGACCCCCTGACCAGCCTGTGTTTACCAAGTACACTTTCGTATGATGTTGCTCAATTTTTCGACCAAGCATATCTGCATACACTTTAGCGTGTAGAGGCATAAAGGGAGCGCCAAAGCATTGCGAAAATGTCTCCTTTGGTTCCGTAATTCCTCTCTCCGTTCCAGCCAGCTTACTTGTGTAACCGGACACAAAATGATACATAGCAGCTTCTCTACTCAAACGTGAAATCGGTGGCATAACACCAAAGGCATCAGCAGTTAAGAAAATGATGATCTTTGGATGGCCCGCAATACTGGGAACAAGTGAACCTGGAATAAATTCAAGAGGATATACGGCACGAGTATTTTCTGTAAGTGTACCGTCAGAAAAGTCTGGTTCTCGAGTTCCATTCTTAAATACAACATTTTCCATAACTGTCCCAAATCTAATCGCATTCCAGATTTGGGGTTCATTTTCCCTTTTCAAATTAATGCACTTGGCGTAACAGCCCCCTTCGAAATTGAATATGCTATTGTCACTCCAACCATGTTCATCATCACCTAGAAGCCTTCGTTCAGGGTCTGCAGAAAGAGTAGTTTTTCCAGTGCCAGACAATCCAAAAAATAACGCGCTATTACCATCCTTACCGACATTGGCAGCACAATGCATGGGAAAAACGCCTCGCTGTGGCAAAAGGTAGTTGAATGTGGAGAACATTGCTTTTTTAATTTCCCCTGCGTATGAAGTTGAACCTATAAGAATTATCTTCTTTGTAAAATTCAAAATGATAAAGGTCTCCGTTCTGGTGCCTTCGTCTTCAGGTATTGCACTAAAGTCGTTTACGGATAATAGGGTAAATTCTGGTTCATGATTTTTGAGCTCCTTCTGAGTTGGACTTATAAAAATTTGATTTGCAAAAAGGCTATGCCATGCATTATCAGTAATCACTCTAATAGGCAATCTAGTGTCAGCGTCTGCGCCGACAAAACCATCAAAAATATAAAACTCTTTACCTTGTACATTTTTTTTCATCCTACCAAAGATCTTTTCAAAATTGTTCTCAGAAATTTGGCGATTAATTTTTCCCCAATCTATCTTGTTGTGAGTTGTCTCATCATCGACTATGTAGCGATCATCTGGTGACCTCCCAGTGAACTTGCCAGTCTTAACCGAAAGAGCACCTGTAGAAGAAAGTGCACCTTCTCCTCTCTGAATGGCAATCTCTATAAGCTCGGGTACAGATAAATTTCTGTTTACCTTGCCAAGTCTGATATCCATCTCCTCAAGTTGCGACAAACATCTTGTCGGCATCGCCTTAGGATTGTCATTCATTGCCTAAATAGAAATTAATTGTATATTTAATTGATTTCCTAACATTATATAGAAGTCTGTTCTAAACAGGCAAGCAAGGCTGATTTTCTACCTTGAAATTGCATTTCTGCCGAGCAACCTGCAATTTGGAGCGCTTCCAATTTTTGCATTAGTGATGATTCAAGAATAAAATAACTAATCGCGATCGATTAAGATAGATTCTTAGTTTTATTTGGTACTGGTTCAATGTCTGGCGTCGACCAGGGTCGACAAATCAATATTAAAAAACGTTTTGAGAATCCCAATGTATGTGGTCACTGGAGGGGGAATTTCGTTTTCGCATGCTACTCCTGAATTCCAAGCATTTATCCAAATAATCATGCTATGTAACATGTTTAAGAATCTTCGATATTCTCCTGGCACGACTTCTAATGCGCAAATATATCTATCTGCTAGCAGCCATGAAGCATTAAAATCGATACAAGTAGTACCATAAATTGCTTTAATTTGTTCTGGTAAGTTTTCTGCGTAGTTAAACGGCTTTTTGCATACAAAGAACGGGAATTCAGCTCTAGTAGGCACCATTAATTCTAATGGTGACCATAACGTTATCACCCGTGCGCCATCGTATAACTCAATTTCAAATCGCTTAATCATTTGGCCAATAATCCTGGGATTTGTAAACCAGAGCAATAATACTGAAGCATCAGAAATCTGCACCTTTCTTATATCTTGATTAGTTATTTGGGCATTGGCTATACCAGCTATATTGTTACGCGCCTTAGTGGCTAGTGACTTTCTAATTTCTATACCAACTGATTTTTTAACTTTGAATTCTTGGGCTGCTATTCTTATGGTGTTATTGGTACCACAACCCAAGTGATAGAAGACATCTGTACTTCGCAGTCGTGCGAATCTGAATAATTTTCTGATTACATTGTCAGGCAAGGACACATCATCGCCCTTCAAGACTGATTGAGGTAATGATGAGAGGAAATGTTCTATCTTCAAGGGATTAGGGTTCAAATCAATGATAGGTAATTTCTATGTATATACTGGACTGAGTCGACAAGATACGGTAATTATTTTAACGTTTTAAATTCATGTATCATCATATGGTAACCAAAGTTCATCCAATCGTTCACGCGGAAATAAGTGTAATACCTATAACTAGTATTGCAAATATTTCTTCAGATCTGGAATCTTCAGGAATGAGCAAACAGATAGCGAAGGTTTTTGACTCCATCCGTAGAGTAAAGAACGTCAATGCTATCCTGACGCCCATGGGTACCCAGATTGAGACCAGTGATTTCAAAGCAATATTAAACGCAATAGAAGCAGCTCACCAATCGCTTAGAACAGAAGGTAATATCAAGAGAATAATTTCCACAATTAGAATCGACGAGAGGTTTGACAAATCGAAAACCTTACACGATAAAGTGCAATCAGTGATGGAGAAATTATAAGTAAAGCACAAATTTAGCTTTCATGCTCTGACGGCATATTTTATCAATCAATAAGAGAAGGTTGTTAATGTATAATTTTTAGAAAATGGGGGTTGCAGTCGTCTTCGCTAGTTCCCTTTTCTCACACCCCATTTTCTATGTGTGAAATACCGCGAACTCGGGGCTTTCCCCGAACGTTCAGCGTACAGAACAGGTAATAGCTGTTAATGAACCTCATATATTAGGACTAAGGTTAATTCTTCTATATAGAATATAATAAGAATGATAAATAGAATTTTTCCAAGCATTCATTAAGTAACTTCGTATGTAAATATCATACTATCTTATCCTATTGGGTTATGTACAATTTGCCGCTCAGCGACCTATTTTTGAATGTTAGACATCTACATATACAGTCTCATTCTCTACTATAACCTTGTATGATTCTAGACCCTTTAATTTCTGTGGGAACGAAATCAAATTTCCAGTACTAGCATCCCATTTAGCACCATGCCAGGGGCAAGTGATTTCATTTCCAGCAAGCTCGCCTTCGTGGAGTTCTGCTCCCGCATGATTACATATGTCATTTATTGCATAGTAACTGCCATCTACATTAGCAACTAATATCTCCTTCCCTGCAGCAGTTGTGTGACTCATTTTGCCCTGCGGAATTTCAGAAGTCTTTCCAACAACAACCTTAGCCATAACAAAGTTATACAGATAGAGAAGCCATATTTAATTTTCATCACTGTGAGTTTATTTAATGGCTAATGTGACTTGTTCTTTGTGAAATATAGTTTATTGATTTTGTTTCCATACGTTCTCTAAATTCGATAATACACAATGGAAAAGGGAAGGTAAAAAAAAGAAAAATGTACCTCCTTAATGCTTCGCATAAGGGAATTTATTACACTTCTAATGATAAACAATATGATATTAAGGTCGGAAATGATTTCTACCTACAAGACTACTGATTTTTCAAAAGTAGTACACCATCAATCGGATCATCGGGACGGAGAGTCATTACATATTGGAATTGATGACACTGATAACCGTTCAGGTAGATGTACTACCCACCTCGCATTCAAGGTTACAGAACAGATTCTCAGGAAGACCAATGCGTGTTTCATAGATTATCCGTTTTTGATACGATTAAACCCAAACGTCCCATGGAAAACTAGGGGCAACGCTGCTGTGTGTGTCAGGTTAAAATCAGATATTAAAGACCAGCAAAGGATTATCGATATTGTAAAGTATTATGTAGAAAGTGAAGCGGTAGTAGGTTCGGGATCAAATCCAGGCGTTGTATTTTTTAGAGAACCTCAGCTACCAGAAACGATAACGGAATTTAGTAGGAATGCCATGTGTAATATACTTAGCAGACGGGATGCGATTAGGCTTGCTGAAAAATACAATATTGAGTATTTTCTCTTAGGAAACGGTCGCGGAATCATCGGTTCTCTCGCTGCAATTGGATGTTTATTAGATGGAGATCATACCTTCGAAGCTATCGCATATAGAAGACCTGAAAACTTTGGAACCTCAAGAATCTTAGACTCTGATAGGATAATTGAATGTAGCAAAAGTACTTATCCATATACATTTAACAATTTCGACTTTACCAACCGGCGGGTACTAATTGCCCCACACGGTCCGGACCCAGTATTCTGCGGGATTAGAGGTGAGAACGCTCGTATCGTTGTATCTTCCTTACAATCACTTAATATTGAGGAGAAACTAGAAGGTTGCATGGTTTTCCGTTCCAATCAGGGAACAAACATGCACCTACGAAATGAAATCAAATTACCAGAAGCCAAATCCTTCACCTCTGGTCATATCCGATGTATGGTGAGTACTAGACCCCAAATAGTTCAAGGGGGGCATACACTTTTTTCTATTGAAAATAGAGAAGGCTTTAGAATTCCCGCTGCGGTTTATGAGCCAACAGGTCTCGCGAAGACAGCCTCACTTCTTGCTGAAGGAGATATTCTCGAGCTCGGTTGTGGAATAAGAAGAGCATCTTCAAAACATCCAAAGATTTTGAATGTTGAATATTTCACGGTATTGGAACTAGCCAAGGTTTTCGAACTGCATAATCCTCTATGTAGAACCTGCTCAAAGAGCATGAAATCCGAAGGCAAAGGCAAAGGTTTTCAATGTAAGAAATGCAAACTAAAAGAATCATCATCATTACAAAAAGCCAGCATTCAAATTCCAAGAGAAATATCCACTGGACTCTATATTCCAACACCAAAGGCTCACAGGCATTTAACAAAACCTATGCATAGATTCGGTCTTGAAAAAGGATTGACAGACTATAGCAAGGATTCGGCGATACATAGTAACTGGTTTTTTTTGAACTAAATCTGGTCGGAGAATTATCTGAACCAGCAATAATACCACTGATACATAGTTAGGATACCCACCAAAAAAATTGATGATGTTCTATTCCGGGTTAATTAGTAGCGGGGGGTTGATTTGAACCTACGTCCATTACTGCCTACACGCAGTAACGAAAACCGCTCTGCGGGTTATGAGCCCACCGGGATTACCTAGTCTCTCCTTTAAAGATCTGGCTTCCCCACCCCGCTAAGAAAAGCTTTCTCAGAAGGATGATATATACTTAACAAAAGCCGTTCTTGCAACAAAAGTTGCCCTTAGATTGGGAACTTGGTAACGATTATGAATTAATTAATTTACTAATATCGATTCAGAAGAATCGTAGTTTCAATTTGAAAGCATATGCGGGGGGTGGGATTTGAACCCACGAACCTCTACAGGATGAGGTGTCCCAGTCAAACCAGTAGTAATTGTATTGCCACCAAAACAACATCTGAGCATCGTGATGATGCGTGGTTTCATTCACGTCATCAATCTCACGCCGTTGACCAGGCTTGGCAACCCCCGCAGTAATTTTCTGTTATATTTAACTACATATAATGCCTTTTACGAAGCCGAACCGAACGCTAGTTAGTTTCACAAGACATAGTCCAAATGATATTGGGGTCAGTAGTTATTTGTCTTCTATTCGTCAGATAAGACTGTAGGGGTGGAACTCAGAGAAATACCGCTGCCTCGAATGCATTTGTCAAATGAATGATTTACGGCTAGATCCCTTGATGCATGATAAACCCACAAACTACACTATCCTTCATATTCTCGTAACCGCATCATTTTTGAGATCTTTTCTATCTTGTTGCTGTCTTTCTATCTCATTGCCGCCAACTAGTGAGATAAAGACGTCGTCCAATGTAATAGGTGAGACGGTAAATGAGAGATTCTTGTTAATAGCTAATCCAGTGAGCTCTTTGATAGCAGATTCGTATGTGAATATTCGGACTGTGTTTCCACCAGAGTCTACCACCGTTCCATATGATTTGAATAATTCCATATCTATGTTGTCTTTCACAATGTCTATTCTTGTGTTTTGGGGGATAGTCCTGCGTAGTTCCTTTATTGTCCCCCTTGCTATTATTTTTCCGTTATCAATTATCACGATATTGTCTGAAAGGATCTCAGCCTCATCCATGTAATGGGTAGTAAGCAAGATTGATTTGCCTTCTTTTTTCCAATCCTTTATCGCAGACCAGACCTGGCGTCTGGAAATAGGATCTAGACCTATAGTGGGCTCGTCTAAAAATAATAGTTGAGCATCGACGGACATTGCCATGGCTACTAGAACTTTTTGCTTCATCCCTCCTGAAAGATTCATAGCAGGTCTATCTTTTGCATCATACAGGTCGAGCTTCTCGAGAATTTTTTCTGTTTTTTCCCTTGCAACTTGCTTTTTTTCTCCTCTGATTTGCAACCAGTTATATACATGATCCCAAGGGGTTAGTGCGCGCAGTGGTCTACCTTCCTGTGGTACTATTGAAATAAGCTTTCTGACCTCATTTGCATCCTTTATCACATCATATCCCAATACTTCGATTCTACCTTTAGTAGGCATTAGTTGAGTTGCACAAATTCGCACAAAAGTTGTCTTGCCAGCCCCATTTCTTCCTAGAAGTGTGTATATCTGACCCCTTTCCGCGTTTAATGACACGTTGCTGAGTGCGGTCTGACTTAGGCCCTTGTACCTCTTTGAAACGCCATCAGCAGATATTGCCAGCATAGTGTTTATGCATATATCCTACAGTCTTACAATAAAAAGTATGACGATACCACCTAGTTTGTGGTCTAAATTGTGGAAACCCAAATACCCGCTTCATTTTTGACTTAAAAAGACGCTCGGATAAGGCGAATAATGGTACCAATTCTACCTATGATCCTAGGAAGCGCGAGCAAGTTCTCAACTGGGGTTGCGATTGGATGTCATATCCATTGCTAGATATGATTTGACAGTTAAATAGACGATAATCAATGATGCTTGGTCTATCTCTTTATAATGTTGTCATCCATAGCAGGTATGAGTCAAAGACCGTAGATCGTTTATGTCACATAAAGCAGTTAGAACATTGAATCTCATGGATAATTAATTATCTTATTACCTTTCATTGTCACATCACTAAGTGTAAGATCACATTACGTAATATATTACAAACACAAACTTCAAGAAGCATAGACAAATACCATCTTATTTATTTCTCAACTCTTACTGTTATTAACATGTCATAAATAATTTAAAACTGAAATCTATTCGAAGAATGAGAGCAACAGTATTTCTTAGCCTACTTTTCATTTCCTTTGCTATCTTTACAGTATCGTATTTGGGATACCCGAATAACTATTCAATTGAAAACCAAGCCGCGGTAGCCCAATTATCTAACAACGGAACACAAGCACCTACGAATAGCTCACAACAATTGGCAACACAGGAGCTAACCAAGACAATGGGTGTAAAAATCGATTATCCTATCGCAAACCAAGAAGTGCCTGTAGGAAAACTCAATATTTCTGGAAGTTCTACTGATACAGCTTCAGATGACTGTAGAGTTTTCGTGGATGTAAATGATATCAAGCCCTTCCAGAATACTACTGCCACTGGGCCTGGAGGACAAAGCGATTACTCTAATTGGACATTTACTTACACCGAGAAGTATAAAGTGATAACGGAAGGAAAAAATGAATTGACAGCAAAATTAACGTGCAACGGAAATGATATAATAAATAGCAACGGGACAAGTAATATTGCGAACGAGAAATCCAAGTGGTATAGTATCAACATCACAGGGATAGCAGTTCAGGCACCCATTCAAAAGACTCAAAATCAAACCCAAAACCAAACACAGCCTTCAAGTGCCGCTCAAGCACAAAAAATTGCTATTTTGGATGATAAAGAATTGAACACCCCCTCCCAAGAAGATGCCAAGTCTATAAACGATGTTGCGCCTGAAATCGAATCCTCTGCAGAAGATAATGATGTTGCGCCTGAAATCGAATCCTCTGCAGAAGTTACAGAAGACGAATCAGAGATCTTGGATAATTTCAACCCGTCTAGTGAACTAACAGAAGAAGACGTCTATAATGCTGAGACAATCTCTCCTTCTGAACCTATCACAGAAGATACGTTCTCGTCTAATGACGACCTACCGGGAGGAGAAGAGCCAGAAGGAATAAACCCTCAACCCACACAGATATTTGATTTACAAAATGAGGATCAGGTAGGAACTCAGCAAACTGATGGCGAAGGGGATTTCAACGATATCGAATCTGAAAATGAAGAGTCTTTATCTATACATGATGGGCAACAATCTCAATTACCGGCAGATCAAGAGGAGCGGACAGAATCGCCCTTGCAGATGTTTGAACTACCAAATGAGGATCAGGTAGGAAACCAACTGACTGATAATGAAGAGGACTTCAACGAAATTGAATCTGAAAATGAAGAGTCTTTATCTCTACAAGGTGACATGCAGATGGAATTCCAACCGCCAATACAATTCTTTGATTCTGACAATCAAGAACACGGAACTGAGGAGGACGAACAACAAATAATTGAGAGAGACGACAACGAAATACAATCCTCTGAGGAAACATACTCAATGATGACGGGTAATTCTAATGAAGGTGACGATATAGGAGACATGGGAGAAAGTGGTCAGGATGGTTTGGAAGAAAATTCAGAGGATGTAATTTCAGAGGAAATTCCTCTGGTTCAGTCCTACAACGAAGATATCAAGAACGTTATAGAACAAAATCAATAATCGCAAGAGCTGTGACGAAATTTGTATATGGGACAATCATCCTTTACATAAATATACAAATTCCGAGCGCTACCATCATCCGTGACTCCTTTCTTGTAAGAAGAACTAGTTAGCTGTTATCCATTATCTGGTACTCATAAATACTGGAAGATTATGAATTAATGTGCCTGATAGTCAAATCAATATTTACATTTTATAAGTCAGCGTTTGGTATAATAAATATTGACACAATGTCAAATATGCAATTCACATTTTGGAAGTCTTGAATGTGTCTATTGTCGCAGATCCGTATGTTCCTCATGTGTAAATGATACAAAAACAAAATGCATAAAATGTAATGCATTGAAAAAACTTCCTTCAAGCTTTCTCAAGGCCAATTTTAAGTATATACTGCTGTTCGTTGCGATTTGGTTTTTCGTCTCAGGTCTATATCCTTTCCCTTATCTTCTAGCAATAGGAGTCCCTGTTGACTTTAGAATCATGCAGCCGGTATTGATCGCAACGGGACTGATGATGATACCCTTTGTGTTTATGATGTTTGCTTGGAAGAAGAGACCTCCGCCAGGTTGAAAGGGTTGCCTTTCCTTAGTACTCTCGGAGAAAGCAGAATCCTAGGATGGCTTTGAATAAATCTCCAAGAGGGCTTCGGAGTAACTTACACCTAGCATTAATAAATTATTTTTCCAATCCTCTGTAGAAATGTATTCATATTTATTTTGCAGTTAGAATTGAAACACAGTTTTCATTTATTCTGCATGAATACTAACTATTCACCAATCACTTTGATCAGTACTCTCTTGTTTCGCCGACCATCAAACTCGCCATAAAAAATTTGTTCCCAAGGACCGAAGTCTAATTTTCCACTGGTTATAGCAACTACAACTTCACGTCCCATAACTTGACGTTTCAGATGTGCATCTGCATTATCTTCTCCAGTATCATTGTGCTTGTATTGTTCAGTAGGTGCATGCGGTGCCAAGCGTTCTAGCCATTTATCATAGTCTTGATGCAGTCCACCTTCATTATCATTTATAAAAACGCTAGCCGTAATGTGCATGGCATTTACTAGACATAGTCCTTCTTTTATTCCACTTTCTTCAACTAACTTTCTTACCTTTGGGGTGAGGTTAACAAATGCACACCTTGTAGGAGTATTAAATGTAAGATATTCTGTTTTGGATTTCATTATGTTTGAAAAAAGTCGAGGATATATATGCTTATTATGATTCATAGAATGAAAGAGAAAGACGATAGGAGCAAATGCATTCTGCGGAAAAAATGGATTACTTGTTCGAATCAGTAGATATAATCGTTATATATATGTGATTCATAATGACACTAATGGTTCAAACTTTTAAAATTGCTATTGCAATGGCTGTATTATTTGGAGTTGGGCTAATAATTTCAAATGTAGGGCCTATTGCATCTGCATCAGATCAAGAAACGGCAAACAAGCAATTAGACGAGGCTTTGAAGTCCTTAGATTCGGGGGATAATGCTGGAGCAGAGGGGGATTTGATAGAAGCCAATAGCACCCTAGCAGAGGGACAAGCAAAGACGGAGGTAGGCGATGCAATAACGGCTTTACAAGCCGGTAACATCACAGGCGCCCAAATGGAAATAGAGGCTGCTCAAGGTCTTCTCGGAAACTAGATTGGTCGACAGGGTAGATATTTCCATCTCCGTCAACGGTTAGCGCTGAAGCCATTGCTGTGTAGGGGCTTTCATGGCTGGACGAGCTAGATAAAATGGTGCTTCACTTGTCAAGGATCGTTTTTTGGATTAGACCAATCTGATAGTCATCGTAAATCCTATATCATAGTCAGGGTCTCCTATTGTAT
>JAATVT010000046.1 GCA_014523685.1 Nitrososphaerales archaeon TH5893 | reverse complement strand
TGTTGGAGAGAAATAGTACTTACGTATATGGGATAACAATAACAATATCTGCTTGCGCACTTTTACTATTTTCACATAGTATTTCAGCTCAAGACCAAGGTCAAAAAACCCTCGAAGACACTCTAGGGAAGGTTCAGGAATACGTTCAGATAGCCCAACAATCTGAGGAGCCATCAGGAACCGTAAGCATAATTAGTAATAGTTCATATATTGATTCTTCAGGCTCTTTACACATTGATGGAGAGGTGTACAATGACATGGCACTGAATACAGCAAGAGAAGTTCAAGTCAATGCAACATTTTATGATACAATTGGAAATGTTGTAGGATCTACCAGGGCTTTTACTGATCCAGAAGACCTTCCGTCCGGAGAAAATGCAACGTTTAACGTACTCTTGACATCTGCTAGCATACCCATAGCAGATATTGAACATTATGATCTAGTAGTTGAGTGGAAGTAGAAAGAAATTAAATTTTCAGCATTCTACTTCGTGGTTTGTTAGGATGTTCCACTCTTATGGAACGTTATTAGAAAGATTTATGCTACAGTACATTACAACTTTATCCTTTAGTACTTTACGACAGAAGTACCGTACACATACTGCACTATACCGTAATCATTTTGCATACTGGTTTCTACTTTTATTTCCTTATCTTAATTACTTATCTTGTCCTTAGCTGTCTTTGCATGTACATCTTTTTTAATTTGGAAAGGGCAAAAGCGAGTACTATTACAGTAAGCACAGCTATAATTACCTGAATGAGAGAAATTATCATTCTGTCGAAGGGGTCACCTAGGAATGTAAAGTGAATGGGAGCAACAAAAATTATTAAAAACGCACAGACCGCTAGCACCATGCCCCATACCAGTGATACAAATGACAAGAGGGATATCTGCGGAATGTTAGTACATCTCCAGAAAATAGTATTGAATGAGGATTGACACAAACGATAGTATTGATGAGTACGCTGCCAATATGAATATCTGACGCACAATACAGTTCTCTGATAGTGGACCTCTAGTGAGTATGAGTCTCAACAGGGTTACAGGAGCACTTTGTTCCGATGAGGCAGCCAACTTGAAATCTTCTGTCAATATTGTGGGCCGGGACTTGACCTCTCTGTGCTCAACAATTCTTTTAACACTAGAGAGGAATAGAAAAGAATTCATGACCGCTGGAAGAAGGGCTATGACTCCAATGATCTCTGAATTACCTGCAATTGCAACTGACCCGTACATTGCTCCAAGTACAAGAGTACCAGAATCGCCAGGAAATATTCGACTCGGGTTTTTGTGAAATTTATAGAATGCAAGTGATACAAAAAAAAGAGGTAGCGCAGCTAGAAAGATTATATTGTCACCAAAGATCGCAATACTGGCTAACAGTGGAATAGATGCAATGATTACAAATCCACTAACAGCCCCGTTTAAGACATCTATCGAATTTATAGTATTTCCAACAATCGGAAGCGCAATTAAGATAAGTGGAATATATAGAAGCGGAATATAAGCACTTCCAAAAATCAGATTCAGATAATTGCTATGAGCCCCCAGTACTACTAAAGGAATCGCAGCAAGCACCAACGCAGAAGGCTTGAACCATCCTGGCATCACTTTCTTGTCATCTATATAACCAATCATAAATGCAATCATGGAAGCTAGCATGATAGCAACAATTCTCAAATCCCCAGTGAATATATACAAGATAATTTCAGCTATTCCTATTCCTGCCGCCATCGCAGGCCCAGCTGGTCTTGGTATTCTCGGTCTTTCGGCCTTGTGATAATCTTGTACTACCTCGCCTTTCATAGTCAAAAACTTGATCAGACGGGGTGTCAGTATCAAAACAGATACAAAAGAAACCAAGGATACAATCGCTCCATGCAGTATAATGTCATTTAAAAAATTAAGATTGAGCATTTTCCTTCATCATTTATAATAAAAGGTCAATCGCCTGATCTATTCTAGTTTTTGTTTTGTAGCTGTTCTTTTATATTCTTTGCAATCGTTGGACCTATATTAGATACAGCAGAGAGCTGCGCTTCAGAGGCATTTGCTATCTCAGTAAGGTCTGTAAAACCGATACCATACAATGATCTGGCTCTGACTCTACCAATTCCCTTCAATCTTATAAGTTTCAATAGTTCCTCCTTTACTCCATACTTTATGCGAAGGCGTAGTCTATGAATCTCTACAAGTAAATCGCCACGCCTCATTATTTTTGCGACCTCATACAACGAATATGCTAGCCAATCAGCTATCTCGACTATTCTGTGCATATCCCCCGGTTCCACCCCAATCTTGTCACTTAATATTTTATCTGTCGATTCGTTGATCCATCTGTATAACGCCCAGAGACTACGTGAACATTCAAATTCATTGATTGGATAGATAAGCTCACTTCTGTGCTCTTCTATGTCGCTGCAAAATTCTTCTATATCTCTCTTTCTTAATCCGAACTTGGGATAAAAATCTGGACTCTCAGAAATGAGATGCAAAAAACCAAGTGTGTGGTTGTGATTATATTTATTGTCATTGCTATCGTAAAAATTCCTATTCTTATGAAAGGTATGAATTGAGTCTTTGCCTTCGCCATCATCATATTCACCAATACTAGCAAAAGATTTCTTGTCACCTCTGATCTTATTTTCTAGAGATTCTATTGCGTTCCTAAATTGTACTCCAGTCAAAGGATCAATATAGAGCAATGAAATTTGCTTCCCAAATTCCGTTGAGATATATCTATTATTCTTTGATTTTATACAAGATTCACGCTCAAGATAGGCAATTGCTGAATCAAGCCCCAACGTAATACTTGCCTTACCTTTGTTCTGAGCAAGTAAGGTACTTCCGAACAAGTCATAAATTTCAGATTTCTTAATGCCTGGTAAGGTCGAAATGGTACTTAGAAGATGGATCCGTATTGATCGATCGTTTTTTAGTTGTGAACGGATAGGCTCAGGGGTACCGAGAATATAATGGTTGTAAATTTCTTCCGCGTTTGTCCTCACGTCAGCAATAATTATGGCTTCACCAAAGGTGTCATAACTTGGTCTTCCTGCACGACCACAAATCTGCTTATATTCTAAAACACTTATAGGCATATTTCCTCCATATTCTGCGTCATATCTAAAAATGCTGGCAAGAATTACTCGTCTAGCAGGTAGATTTACGCCCGCCGCCAAAGTAGGGGTTGCAGTTAGTAGTTTGATTACACCGGTTTTAAATGACATTTCGACTAAATTTCTCGCTAAAACTCCTAACCCAGCGTGATGAAAACCAACTCCCTTTGATACTAATTCTGACAAGTTTCTTGTAATTTCAGTATCTTCCCCTTTCTCCGAAATCTGTAAGGCTACTTTGCCAGCTGATTTTCTTTCTAATTTATCAAGTTTGTTGTAGATAATGGGTGCAGCTTTTTGAGCCAACGAAATCGCACGCTTTCGAGTTTCCCCAAAAATCATCGCCTGTCCACCATTTTCAATACATTCTAAGGCTACATCTACTGCCGCAGTTGAGTGAGTTCCAGCAGACGGAGTTATTTTTTTAGATCGTGACTCTTTACCATCATTCAGGAGAAGAGATCCATGATCATATACGCCTTCAACTAATTTCGTAGGTCTCCAGTTGCTTTCGATTAGCTCACAGCCAAGCCATCTTGCTATTTCGTTGGAGTTCTCTATGGTTGCACTTAAGGCTAAAACCTGTGCTTGAGAATACATCTTGCGTATTTTGGTTAACATCATTTCAAGAGTCGGGCCCCTATCGCGCTCCCCTAGCAAATGGACTTCATCTGCCACAAAGAGTCCAACCTCATGGATCCACTCACATCGATGCCGTATTAGGGAGTCCATTTTTTCGTTTGTTAATACTATAACGTCAGCTTGGCCCAACTCTCGTCCAGCTGAACTGTAATCGCTGCTTGCAACCTTAACTTTAATTCTCCTATCAAAAAGTTCCAACTCTTCCAAAATGCGAAAGTCTTGAAATTTTTCCGTAGTTAAGGCACGTAACGGAGTAAGGTAAACAACCCTTAATCCTTTCATTATGATGTTCATTGCTGCAATAAGCGCTACCAATGTCTTTCCGCTAGCTGTTGGAGTAGTAATAAGCAAATTTCTTCCATCCAAAAGCCCTTTGGATAAGGCTTGCTCCTGGGGTGGATAAAGTGACGAATATCCTAAGTGTTCTAGTAGGGGCTTAATCCTTGGATCCAGTAACCTTGCTTTCTTGCTCATGTGTTGGGACTAAAGACAAGACTTCTCCATCTGCTTATTAATTTTTTTAGGGCGGTTGACATCGGCAATCGGTCGAATATCTAGTTATGGGCTCTAAGGTACTCGAAATTGCCCATTTTGGATTTTGGATAATCATTATAAAATTAGTGTAGAACGATCCATGAACTTGTCTAGATAGAGCGGCCTCCTCTATGATAGATAAAGGACAACTAGATCGTTCTAAATGCTATCAAAAATTCTATTGTCAGGTTGAAATTTTTAGTGATTTAATTTTATTTCCTTAATATCACCCATGTATTTTTGTAAAATTTCAGGAACTTCTATAGATCCAGCATCGGTTTGGTAGTTTTCAATTATGGAAACCATCGTCCTTTCTGTTGCTACCAGCGTACTATTCAGCGTATGTACAAATCTAGACTCATCCCTTACACTGTCTCTGAATCTTGTCCTAAGTCTGCGTGCCTGGTAATCCAGACAATTGGAGCAGGAAACTAGCTCTCGATAATTGTTTTGTCCTGGAAACCAAGCTTCTATATCGAAGGTCTTAGCTGAAACCTTACCTACGTCTGCTGAACAAAGTAAAATAGTTCGAAATGGCAGGCCCAGTTTTTCATAGAATTTCTCTGTTAATTCTAGCATTTTCTCATGCTCTTTCCAAGAATCTTCTGGACGAGAAAATATCACTTGCTCGACTTTTTCGAACTGATGGACTCTGAAGATACCCTTCATATCTCTACCATGTGCACCTGCCTCTTTTCGAAAGCAAGGACTCACACAGGAATACCTCAGAGGTAGATTTTTGCCCTCCAAGATTTCATCCATGTGCATTGAGACCACTGCATGTTCAGAGGTTCCTATCAAATAAAGATCCTCTCCATCGATCTTATAGATTACCTGTTCAAAATCGCCTAAAATTACGGCACCTTCCATAGCCTCTCTTCTGATCATATATGGTGGATGTGTGAGTACATATCCGCTATTGGACAAATAATCTAACCCGAAATTCAAGAGAGCCTGATTCAACTTCACGAGCTGATTTTTTAGAAAATAAAATCTTGCACCAGAAATCTTTGCAGCCCTTTCAAGATCTATTAAATCAAGTGATGTAGCAATATCAATATGGTCCCTTGGGGCTACGATTGTTTTTGCATTTCTACCCCCGTACTCCCTAATGACAACATTTTCATTTTCGCTTCTTCCCACTGGAACAGAATCGTGGAGGATGTTAGGAATAGACATCATAAGGTCTTGATACTTTGTTTGAGTCTCATTCTGTTCTTTCTCCAGCTGCAATATCTTGGTACCTAGTTTCTTCATTTCATTTATTTCATTATAAATTGCATCACTATTTTTTGCTTCTTTTTTCTTCTGGGCTATTGATTGAGCCAGTACATTTTTCCTATGTTTACAATCCTGTAGCTCGATTATCAGTTGACGACGCTTCTTATCCAAGCTAATAAGTTCACCCAGTGGAAAATTCACACCACGTCTATTCAGCATACTCTCAATAATATTCGGGTTCTCTCTCAGTAACTTTGAATCAAGCATTATCGATCACTTTTCTTGCAATTGATATGTGCTCCAATACTTCGTCTATTGTATTCAAGAGTGTGTTGATGCCTTTCTTACTTAGAAATTCAAGTACTAAAATATTGTCTCGTGAAGACATTTTCATGGACAGCCCTTTTGGGAAGTTGACATTGTCAGGTGTTAAGGCACTCATGATCGCCCGTAACTCCGATTTTCCCGAAAGTCTTATCTCAATATGGACCTTAACCTCAACTGGTTGAGGTAGAGGATTCCGCAAACTTACCATTTGATATCACACTCCTTACCTTGGACAAAAAGATCTCCAATTTAGATGATGGGATGATACATACCGCCTTACTGTCATTTCCCCCTCCGTTTCCTCCTACTAAATTTGAACATTCGTTCATCAAAACACCCACATTTAACTGAGACTTGCTCCCCGTGCATTTTCTAGCAGAAAACCTATAGTTATCCCCTCGATCTGCTTGACTCAAGGCTCTGACGAAAAGTAACCTTCCGAATAGTGATGGCGATCCAGATAGGACAGTTGATACCGTTTCAAGCATCCCTTCTGTTAAAAGACCTTCCCCATTTACAAAGACAGTGTTTATACCATCATCAAGATATCGCCACTTCTCATTAAAAATTGCAGAAATAGAGCTCTTCAAAGTTGCAGAATAGTTCTCGACTATCTGTTCAGCTTCTGTTAATATCTTACCTCGGTCTCCCATGCATAATGCCACTCCTAATCCTGCTTTTCCGATCCGTCCACAAGCCTCAAGGAGGGTAGCAAAATCTCGTGCGTCTCTTAAGATGCTTCGATTATCTTCCTTCGAAAGCCTGTAACTGTATCCTAGAAGATTATCTGCTATTCCTATGGATTTACTGTCAGAAGATGTAATTATAAATTTTGCAATTGCATCGCGAACAATATTCTTCTCCTCAGGAGTAAAATCTGATAGAACCCTCCATAAGCCGTTAACTTCCATCTTTATTCCTGTACTCTTGATTATTGAGTAAGCATTCTGTACATTCCAAGTGAGTCCGTGGATATACGGATACGAAGTACGTGCAAGTGATTCATGCAGGGGGATCGTTTCACGAGTACATATCAAGAGATCAAGTTCCGCGTCAATCAGGCGAAGCGACTGTGCCGTCTTCAAAATCTCTTGATTCATTCCTACGAACGCTTTCCTATCTCCTAAATCTTGTCTATCTCCTAGCGCAGCGATCACTGCAATTGAGGAAAGGTCCTGATTTCTCTTATCTAACATGGTTGCAAGGATATAAGACAAACCGCCGGCTGATATCTCTCTCTCACCATCAAGACCATATTTCCATGCATTAATTATTTGACTGTCATAGTCTCGATTCGTATTTTCATCTATGAATTCTACATGATCAATTACTACCCAATTTTCACCCAACCAACGATATAATACACCAGCCATTTCGCTTCCTAGCCCAAGAAGCATGTAGAAGTCACGCCCTTCAGACCTTATTTCCTGAATCATTTCCGAGTCGAGAGATGGTACCATTCTGAGAGTACATCGGGCTCCCAATCGTGACAACGCCATTAAGGCAATACTGCCAGAAGCCATTCCGTCTGGATCAAGGCATGCAATAATCGAAATCTCCTTTCCTGTCTCAATTAACGTACTAATTCTTTCACAAAGAAGTTTTAAAGGCTGGTAAAGTTCCTGCCTTCCCATGTTATCTTATTCCAACTGAGCAATCACGGCTGAGTATTTCCAGTTTCTGGCAAGCCTACCAGTTCGCTTATAATATTTCGAAAGTCTGTGGATCTTTGCTTCTATTAATTCCAATGAACGAATATTTCTGTGGTCGGTATTGTGATTTTTTAGATGTTTTTGGAGTCCAATTGCCTTTTGCACAAGATGCTCCAAGTCCTCGGGCAGCTCTTTTTTCACATCGCCTTCTGAAAGCATCTGCGTAATTGTTTTACCTGTGATAGGTTTAACCAGAGGTATAGCATGGTAGTCCCTGAGATTAAGACCAATCTCGCTTGTAGACAAGCCCTCTTTTGATAATGATATCACTAGGGACGAAACTTCGGCAGATGTCATTTTTAGCCATGTGGGCGAACTGGGTGAAGCGGGTCGAGATGAATGTGATTTTCCGCGTGTGTGAGCGTGCATTCTTGCCATTTCTTTATCTTTATAATCGTGACTAGATATATATCTTAAATCTTACTTAGCCTCTCAGAAATAAATTACATAAAAGTTAAATAATCGAATCCAAGATCAGTTATCAGTATGGAAAAGCCAAGTATGATGGCTCTATCGACAATAGTCATTTTTGCAGGCTCTTCACTTATACTACCATCAATACTGCAATTTGCTTCAGCACAGTATGGCGGCGCGGGCGATACTACACCCGGCAGCATCGAAGAGCAATTAAATTTAGCGAAGGAAAAAATATCTAACGCAAAGCAAGCCGGAGCCTATGGATCCGGTACACCAATGTTAGGAACCAATATTGATCAGACTGTAATTTTTATTGCTATCATGGTAGTTATATTTGGAGCAGTAGCAGGAGCGTTCTTTTACAGAAGTAGAACTGCGAGAAAAGCAACAGCCTAAACAATTACTTCACTACTTTTTTGTTTTTTATACTTTAAGTATATTTTTTACAATAACATTCTAACATTCAATACACTATCGCATTTACGAAATTACACGGGGGGACTTGATATTCATTACATATTCATTTGATAGGTTTCTTTCCGTTTCCCGGATCTCAAATGGCCGTTTTGAGTTAAGGCATATTGATTCAGCTTGAGGTTGAATTCCAATAACAACCAAAATGTATATATCATAGATTTAATCTGACCTAATATAATAATGGATGCTATTCTAGGAGCTGTGGCAATGGTCATAACGCCGTTCAAAAATCTGATAGCACAGATAGGTCCTGCCTACGACCCTTTGTTCTACGACGTCATGGTATATATTTTCGGAACTATGCTGTTCGCAGTGTTTCTGCTTAGTGTTATAGCCTTCTGGCTGAGAAGGAAGGGGCTTGGTGGCGGTTCCGCAAAAGAAAAATGGACACAGGAGCTGGAAAGATACTTCGAACGAGAGCAGATCGGTCTAATACCAGACGAAAAACACCATTGGTAGATAGGCGCGACCTGAACCACTTTTTAACATTTCCCATGTTTATTTTTTACTAGTTTTCCCATTTTGTTTTGAATGGCTATTTCCATATACCTTTATGAGAGGGATCTCAACAGCTGTACTACGAGTGTTTTATTAAAGCGCTTGGCTTATTTAAAAGGATAAGGAACGATTTACAAATACAGAATTGGAGAACAAATAAAAAAAGAGTAGAGTCTTGCTTTGACGGTTTGTACCTGGTGTTCTTCCTATATTTCCCTATATGACTTGCCACGGTCTTGTAGCAAAAGTTACTCCAAGGCCTGAACCGATAAGGATGACCTGGTATATCACGTTGCCCCAAGGAACGGGCTTTAGTATTGCTGGACCTGTTACCTGAACTGTTTGACCTGGACCTAAACCTGGACCTACACTTGCTACGTTAAGTTGGGTATGAACATGATATATTCCCGGTTCGAGTGCCTTGACAGTCAGCTCATAAGGTACGGTTCCTTGTGGAGGGATTTCAAACACATTACCTGGTGGGTCTCTTGACATGAACTCCCATCTGTTGCCCGCATTAGTAGATTCGCTAAATACAGATAACCATGCTCTAAGGGGTCTGTTTACCAAGCTCTGTAGGGTACCCGTCACAGTTAATTCGTCTCCTGTATTTAGTGTCTGAGCAGACCAGGTTTCATCTTCGATTCTTACGAATCTACTTTGAAGTTGTGCCTGAACACCGTGCGCATCAGCCTCAGGGATAACTGGCATGTAGGCAGCAATTGCAGAAAGAATTGTCACCGCTGCAAGAGTCGTCACTATCAACATCTTGCTCTTAACCATATATAGTATCTACAAATCCCTAAACAAACAAAGATATATATTTTGCTACAGACGACACTGGCTATGACTGTGATGAGCAGATTATCTGAGCAGATAGGCTAGGCATTTACTAGGATGTGGATATTATAAAAAATGCCCTGGGAATGCCTGCATTTTGGTATGGATTACATGTAATTTGACAAGAAATAAGAAAAAGTTCTTCTAAAGAATACGCTCAGTTAATATACAAGAGAATCGAAGTTAGGGTTGAGTAATGGCCCAAATACCAGCACTAATACCAAAGGAAGTCGAAATCCAGAGACTAAAGAAGATTTACATAATGGTTATTATGTTGGGTTCAATCGCAGCATCAGTCGAGGTAGACAACTTCGTTGATGGATCTTTGCACCAAACAGCAATTAGAGACAGTGCATTCACTCCTGCTCACTGGTGGTTA
>JAATVT010000045.1 GCA_014523685.1 Nitrososphaerales archaeon TH5893 | reverse complement strand
TATCGTAGGACCGTCAATAGCCGCTGGAATAATTATCAGTACCTTATTTTATACAAAAAGCGTAATTGACTTCAAAAAAAGTATGAATCAAATATTGAAAAAGAAGTCTCAAAGTTGATATCCTGGTCTTTGACGATATTAAACGAATATAGAAAAGGAAAAAAGTTATTTATTCTACTCATAGAGTTTTAGAAAGTAAATGTGAATAAGATTATCATTAATCTGGTTTACCATAACAGGGTAACAATCCCTATTAAGATTATGAATGATGCTATGACACCTTCAATCAGAAACTATGCTTTTTTTTAACTCTATAGCATTTATCTTGCTGCCTCTTATTCGAATGTACGATGATGTGCTGCTTTGACATGTGATTTAAGAAAATCTGCTAGTGGTCCTTTGAATTTTTTAACATTATGTTTAAACAATGCCATTTCCGCCGCAGCTGCAGATACTCCCTTTCCCTTCTTCCCGCAATAGATATTTACCTTCCATCTTTTATCATCAAGCTTTGGAAAGTCAGATCTATAGTGAGCTCCTCTGCTTTCTTGTCGCATCAAGGCACTTCTTATTATGGCCTCACAAGCAATAAGCGATGATTTCACCTGCCAAGTTAAAACAATATTTTCATAATTATTACCATCAATTTTGAATTCTTTAAAATTAATATCAACTTTATTTGAATAAAAATTGTTTTTTAATTCTAAGATTCTTTTTAATCCATCTTGAAGCTTTGTATGTTCTCTTATTATTCCTGCATTCTGTTTCATTAATTCTTGTATTTCATTACGAAACTTAATTGGTTCCTTAACTACTAAGATTCCTCCAAAGTAATCATCATGAAATTCCTTTTTTTGGTTATCAACATTTGATTTTAGCTGTGATGGTGCCTCAGTTTTCTTTGTAGTTCCTGTTACTCCTTGCTTTGCTAATTTTGCTGCCTTACCACCTGCAATTTTTCCAAAAACTACTGTGTCTAGTAAGCTATTTCCACCTAAACGATTAGCACCATGAATCTGGCTTATTATTTCCCCAACAGCGAATAAGCCCTTAATCCTTGTTCGGCAGTTTATATCTACTACGACGCCACCCATAGAATAATGTGCAGTAGGCCCAACTTCCATTTTCTCTTTTGATATATCAATTCCATCAAGTTTTTGGAATTGTTCATACATGGTAGTTAGCCTTTCCTGAATTACTTCCTTTCGTAGATGGGTTACATCTAACCAAACTCCACCGTGTTCTGTACCTCTTCCAGAGATTATTTCATTATAAGCAGCCCGAGCCACAACATCACGCGGCCCTAGCTCCATTCTTTCAGGATCGTAATTTTTCATAAACCTCTCACCTTTTGAATTTAACAGAATACCTCCTTCACCTCGTATTGCTTCCGTGGCAAGAGTACCCTCTGCCTTCTGTGGCCAAACCATTCCAGTGGGATGAAACTGCACCATTTCCATATCCACTAAATCTACACCTACTTCGTATGCCAGAGCTATACCTTCTCCATAGTTTTCAAAAGTCCTAGAACTACTGACTTCATAGACTCGCGTATATCCACCGGCAGCAAGAATTAAAGATTTGCACTCAACAGTAACAAATTCTTTTTTTTCGATATCTATTCCAAACGCTCCTTTGACTGCTCCTTGTTCTTCTTCTTCTTTTACCACTTGTTCTTCTTGTGTTGCTGTTGCTGATGATGATAACGGTCGCGGTCTTTCTCTAGTTATATCGCCATCATCTGATTTTAATAATTTCGTGATGTAAACACTGTCTATTATGTTGATTTTCCGCTGATTTACCTGCTCCATCAAAACACGAATTATTTCCTGACCAGTCCAATCTTCGTAAAATACGGTCCTTCTATATGTGTGAGCTCCAAAAAACCGCTGTGTTAGCCTACCGTCCTTCTCTCTATGAAACTTGGCACCCCAATTTACCAATTCATTTATAGCATCCGGTGCATTTTTGCAGAGTATCTCAACTCTTTCATAGTCAGCAAGAAATTCGCCTTCTCTTAGAGTATCAGCCGCATGTATCATCCAGTTATCTTCTGGATCCATAGTGCCAAGAGCTGCATTGATACCACCTCTTGCAAGTGTTGTATGAGGATCACCTCTTTTACTTCTACTAATTACCAAAACATTAACACCAGCATCATGAGCTTCAATTGCAGCTCGAAGACCAGCAGAACCACCGCCTATAATTAAAACATCACAAGAGTATTTAGATTGTTTTTTCACGTGCTCAGCCATTTTATTATTTTCCAACTTCTACTTTTTTATCTGTCAACATGATGTATATGAATATTTTTTAAAACCTTATGGACTTGGACTCTATATAATGTCAATCCTATCCTTTGGCATATGGCTGGCCTTTGGCAAATGACTTAGCTCAGCTTGTTTGCGTTTGCGAATAGAAGATGTTAGAAGTAATGATGATAATGTTGTTGAGGCTGACAACACCCACTCATTTGTAGGGCTTATTATAATAACTTTTTTAGAAAGTATATGTATATTATACTGCGTTCCTTTAGACCTACGAGTATTACTTACAGGATGATAACTTGAAGAGCAAGATAGAAAGAATATTAGGAGATAGCCTGATGAATTGAGTAACCAAGGGAAATCATCACTTACTGTAACTGATTTCATCAAGAATTTTCCTTTTGTATACAAAAGAGAAAGTCAAAATTATGTGATAAATGAAATCTGTGAAGCATTTAACTCAGGTTATAAACATATTTTACTCGAAGCCCCTACAGGATTTGGTAAGAGTCCTGTGGCCATAGCCGTGGCAATGACCATGGGATCCAGTTATATCTGTACATCTACTAAAGATTTACAAACACAGTATTCAAGAGAATTTTCGTTTCTCAAAGTAGCCAAAGGGGCAAATAACTTTCGCTGTTTAGTGAAGGAAGATTTTATTAAAAACAAAACATACAGGTGTGGAGTTTGTGCTTCAGATGACATTGATGAGTGTCGTCACACTAGTGTTGAATACGGGCCGTGCATGACAAATGAATCCTTTCAAGATCATGCCTGTAAATATAGAACTTTTGTCAAAGACTATAAAGTAACGAATAAAGGAACAAAAGATGAACAAATCTATATTAATAAACCTGATGAAATTAATTATCAAAAAGAATTTTCACAATGGCTGCATCTTAAGAATCTAAAATACGTAAAAAAACCAAGAGAATGGAAACCCTGTGAATACTTTAATCAACTTAATATTGCATTATCTTCCAGTCATTCAATATTTAATTATTCCAATTTTTTGGCTTTTCTACCAAATTCAAAGATTTTTCATCCAAGAGAACTTTTGGTATTAGATGAAGGACATTTATTAGAAACAGAGATTGTAAAATTTAGAGGGTTATCCATAACCAAAAGAAGATGGAAGAGATACATTCAAGATTTACAAATGGTTGATTATGGTTATGATGATTTAGAACAGTGGACTGAATTTCTAATTGAATTAGAGACAAGAATGCTTACACTAGTTGGAAATACCCCAATGATTGAATTAATAGCCTTACAAAGAAAGATCAAATATAACTTTCGTGGAATAACAAATGGAGAATACAAATCAAAGCTACCAACTTCGAGCAAGGATAAGAGGATAATTTCCGCTTCTAACCTTTATGATAGTGATGATGAAATTGCTCAAAAATATCAAGAAAATATTTCCATATCTAATTTAAATATTAGCGAAGAACTTGCCGCTGACGCTATCAGAGATACAGAAAGACTGACAATTACAATCAATAATATTTTATCAAACCCAAGGAATTGGATAATATCAGAAATAAAGAAAGAAGACTATGAAGTAGTAAAAGTTGAGTTGAAACCTTTGGATATATCTCCTTATTGTAAGCATGTATTTGAGAAATGTTCTAAAGTACTGATAATGAGTGCAACCATATTGAATCCCAAAGCATTTTGTAGAAGTGTTGGTTTAGCATATGATAAAGAAGTAAAATTTATTCAAGTCAAATCAGATTTTCCAGTAGAAAATAGGCCCATTTACCCTATGAATATTGCATATCTTAACTTTAATAATCTACAGTTACCAGAGATAAAATCAAGTATTACAAAGACTGTTGACAATATCATGACAATACACAAAAATGATAAAGGAATAATTCATACTACATCATATGAACAACTAAACTTTATTAAAGAAAAGATATCTCAAGAAAATACACGAAGGCTGTTAGTAACAGATCCAGAAATACAAAGAGATGAAATAATACAAGAACATATCAATAGTATAAAGCCTACAGTCCTTATCTCGCCGTCCCTACATACTGGACTTGACTTGAAAGGAGAACTTTCTCGATTCCAGATTATAACTAAAGTTCCATATCCAAACAAAAATGATAGATGGATAAATGCAAAGAGGAATTCGAATGAAGACTGGTACTACTGGCAAACGGCATTAAAGTTGGTACAAGCAAGTGGCAGATCTATAAGATCAAAAGAGGACTGGGCCAAAACATATATCTTAGATTC
>JAATVT010000256.1 GCA_014523685.1 Nitrososphaerales archaeon TH5893 | reverse complement strand
TCCTTGCACCCGTATTAGTTGGACTCATCATTTTGGCAATAATAGTCGGGGTAGGATTGTGTGATATACGGAAAAATCAAGCGAACAACTTAATCATTTCTGCTACCAGAACCTCAAGTCATCAGTTTGACATGATTCTGTTGCTTGCAGCGAGTGAAAGAACTGAGAATATACCAATGTCGAACCCGCAGGTAAAATTATAAATGTATCGTACAGAGGGTCACTAGATCAAGTTTTGTCGTGTATTACTCGGCATAGTTTGTATTTCTCTCCAGGATTGACAATGTCTTACACACGGAACAGGTCTCAGACGTTGCTATCCGTCCACATGTTGCACATTTTTTAGAATCGATATGGTTTGAGAAAGTTTTCAAATTATCAGAAATTTTTGATGCGGAATTGTAAAGGTTGTATTTGATTCCCGGTCGTTCCTTTTCGAGCGCATTGATGAATTCTCGTATCTGTGTCCGGATACTCTCGTTCATATAAGGACAATCTTCGGTCTGAAATGGTATCTCTCGCAATAATGCATAAAATACAATCTCCTGCTCATAAATTTCACAGAAAGGTTTTATCTTCCTTTGAGTATGAAATTTGCTACCAACCGATTGAGGACTAGTCCAGCCTATCCTCTGTACATCACCAGATATCATATTGATCATGAAAGTCTGTATCTGATCATCCAAATTATGACCAGTAGCCACAACATTTGCTCCCACCTCTTCTGCTGCAAGATCGATAGCTCTTCTTCGAAATGTCCCACAAATGGAACAGGAGGACATCTTGTTTGATGGTCGTTCCAATATAGCCCTATCCATATCATACCCAAAGAGCTCTTTGTAACTTACAATCTTATTTTCGATTCTAAGGTTAGCACAAAATTGCTTCACGATTTCTAATGATTCATTGCGATAGCCCTTGATACCTTCGTCTACCGTAATAGCAATTGGGGTCGCACGATGGCTTGTTTCAAAAATGTTTTTCAGAACATATAACAAGGATAGACTATCTTTGCCCCCAGAAACGGCTACTGCAACCCTGTCGTCATGCTGAAGCATCGAATACTTGCTTATAGTTTTTCTTGTTTTATCCTCTATGGAAGATAAGAAGCAATTTTTGCATAAAGTCTCTCCTGAGTATGATCTGCTGTACACGCTCTTTCCACTCTGACACTTAACGCAAGGTTTTTGTAACATAGATATGGTGCAGCTGAATTAAAAATATACTATTATTAGTGTTTTCACTGTTTTGGCTGTGTCATATGATTTTAGAGTTCAGACTCCGAGGAGATCACTGAAGGTCTAAAATTATTACAGTACTTTGCGTTATTACTATTTTCAGCTTATTCTGAACATCCAGATCTACGGACTCGCAATATTATGCGCAAATTACTAATTCAAAAAGACACGGCAGGAAGGAAAACCAACTGGCGAAGTTTAGCAATATAGTACATTATAAGACTTTCACATTCATACCCAACCACGGGTGATACAGAAACAGATCGATAGGAAAGGAAGTAGTTTTAATATTATGACTTACCAGCTTAACTATCTTAGATGCAGCCAATGGCTAGAAGGGTGAAGACAGTATTTTAGATGAAATTAGTCTGAAGATCCTTCGTATTTTGAGCAAGGACTCTTCTTTACCCATTGTAGAAATAGCTAAACAAATAGGTATCTCGGACGCTACTGTACATCTTAGAATCAAACACTTGATTGCAGCGGGAATCATCAATAAATTCACTATTTCTATAGATAATGATCGCCTCGGCTACACTTACGTTGCATTCATTGGAGTGAACGTTGTACCTGGATACACGGCGGAGGTCACAAAATATCTTGCAGGCCTAAACGAAATTTTAGAATTGCATGAGATGCTAAGCAGGTTTGATTTGCTCTTGAAATTACGTGCTCGGAATCTGGATGAAATGAGGGATATTGTAGTAAACAAGGTCAGGAAATTCCCCCAGATTTTTGAAATAGAGTTGATGACTACGTTAAAAACTTCAAAAGAAGAACAAATTATCGATATGAGTACTTCTGAGTGATATAGAGCTAATATCCTCTTGGGTCAATTGAGTATTCCTTGATTAACAGATTTTACCTACTCTGTTTATCCTTCTTCGATGTCTGCCACCATTCTAGATAGTCGTCATGTAATGCCTTCCTTCCATCTTTCAATTGATCCCTTCTCTTGTCACGTATTTCATCGAGTTTTTCTCTTGAAGCAAACAGACCGCAACTCTTGCAAACTAAATCCTTGCTAACAGGATCAAACTTCAGGTCGCCACCGCATTCAGGACAGAAATTTGCCAAGTAGGAATTGTGGAGAACAGTCCTAATAAAAGTATTATGAAAGATTAGAAATAACCTATCTATAATCTATGGCTTCTGGTGAATTAACATCACAACTGGTACCTTTCTAAGTTGGTATAACCGTGAAAGTCATCCTAATTTTAAATTACTGCCGTTGCAGCGTGAGTTTCGGGCGAATTAGCAGTCACTTATAATTTCCGTACTCTTTCTCGCACCAGTCAACCAAGGTCTGTATTTCACTGAATGCCATGTCAGCCCCTATATGCTCTCGCATGTCAGAAAGCTCACGGGAAGTTAACAGTACTACGGAAAGCCTTCCTTTAAGTTTTGTTTTCAATGTGTTAGCAGCAAGGGCAATAAAGCGTAGTGAACTCTCCTGAGAAGAAAAGATACACAGAATCATTAACCCTTTTTTTGCGCCCCAAACTTTCATTATGTATCTTTGGAAATCTATATCGAAAAAAGGATCTATATGCTGCTCAACGGTTCCTATGTAATACGAATTCCACCCTAAAATTCGAAGCGACAGTGCTCCCGCTTTGGCCAAAAAGATTCTATCTTCAGAGCTGGCCACAAACATAGCATGTGCATTGTGCCTAGTAGGATCCGACTGAGAATTAAATTTTATCAGGTCTATTACCTCAGATAAATTAGTCAACATGGCAACCCTTTCGGTCTTCCCCAATCTCCCCCTGTCATAAAGTTC
>JAATVT010000255.1 GCA_014523685.1 Nitrososphaerales archaeon TH5893 | reverse complement strand
TCATCTTTGTTGTCATTATCTGATCCACTCTCTGAGCCCTCTAAATCCCTAGAAGTTCCATGTCCAGGTGGTGTAATTTCAGCCGTACTAATTGTTGAAATAGAAGATGAAATATTATTCAGATTATTACTGCTGTTTCCTTGTTCTTGACTTGCCGATTCCGGAGGATCATTTGCACGCGAGCTTAGACCCTCTATACCAGTAACATTAATGCTATACCACTTGGTTAAGTTTGTTGGACTTGCTAAACATGAAATTTTGGAAGTTAGCTCATTTGTTCCGTTTGTAATTTCGTGATATGTAGTAGAATAGGTATAATTCCATCGTGAGTAATCGCCATTACCCTCCGAACCAGTTGCAACAACCCTCTGGAAAGGTTTTTTGTCATTCCAGTCAGCATAAACTTGACATTCACTTCCAGTAGTATCTGTCGAGGTTCCAGATATAGTAAGCTGTCCAGTAGAAACATTTTGATTGTTTGTAGGCGAAGTTATCTTCACAGATGCCGCGGGCTCAAATGATGGTGATGTCTGTTGAGCTTGACTCTCTGTTGATTGTGGTGGAGTTTGACCTTGTGCATAGAATGGATAGTTACCACTATTACCAGTTTGGAAGAAACAAAAAAAGATAGCAGAAAGTAGCAATATTAAGTGTAATTCTTTCAAATCTATGAATCTTAACAATTTTGTATTATATTTGCATTCAAGAATATCCTTATACACTGAAGTACTGAAATCTTTCCTAGAGAATTATTATTGGAAATTGGTATTCAATAATTCGATCAGTTATCCAATTCATATAATATCGTGAAGTAAAACCAATAGTATCGAAGGATAAATTTCCAGTGCCTTTAACAGGAAGATTGGGTGTAAAAAGAGTAGGTACAATTATTATCCCACTGACTAACAATATGAATTTATTATGCTTGATATGTTAGCTTAGTACGTCATTAGAACCTACGTCGGCGTATTACTCTGTCATGGAATTGCAGAAACGACTTGCACTACAAGTAGTGAAGAATGACATACTTGCGGATAAGGACGTGGAGTATTTATGCGGCATAGATGTGTCGTACGTAAATGATACTGCTAATTGTTCAGCCTTAATAATGGAAAGATATTCCTATCATACAATAGAAGTAGCAAACTTGAGTATTAGGACGACACATCCCTATATTCCAGGCTTGTTTATGCTAAGGGAAGCCAAACCTCTGTTGGCCACACTAAAGTTATTAAAAAAAGAATTTGACATACTGCTAATAGATGGGCACGGAATCTTACATCCTAGAAGATGCGGACTGGCATGTTATATTGGGTTGGTTCTTAATAAACCTACAATCGGAGTTGGTAAACGCCTTGTTTGCGGATACGTACGCGATGATCAATTTATTGAGGATCACGGACAAGTTCTAGGATTCAGGATGAACAACCAAAGGAAAAACAAGAAGTCGGTTTATGTTAGCGTAGGCAATCTTATTAGTTTAGTCAGCTCCATACGAATAGTTGAAGAGTTGACAAAAGAAGGGCATTGGATCCCTGAGCCGTTAAGAATAGCTGATATTAATTCAAAGAACATTCTCAATTTTCGATGAACTATACGGAGTCAAGAGGGACGTTACAGTAACAAGTATTAGTTGACCGTACTAGCTTAATTAGATTACCATTACAAATCTGTCTCTCATTTCTCGCATACATGAATTTACTTTGAGGAAAGAAAACCTTGTGGTATTTTGAAAAATTTCTTTCGTTTATCGGAGATCAGGGCTCACCACTTGTACGATAAAAAAACAAATAGTTTTGAAATTTATATTTATTCGTGAAGATAGGCATCCTGTCAGGTACACATGATGAAATAGACAACGTCAGAGAAGCAATTAGGCGATTCAAGGAGAACGTGGAATTAATCATTCATGCAGGTGATTTCATATTTCTTGGTATTATTGATGAATTTGGGATATCTCAGAATCAATATTGACATCCCAAATTAATGGGAGTTCTGGGTAATATCGATGGGGAAAGCCCACATTACTAAAAAAATTATTGAGATAGGAGGGGAGCTTGAGTATGATTTCTTTGATGGCATGATTAATGGTTTTGGGATTGGAGTTTATCATGGTACAAGCGTGATTCTCAAAGATGCATCGATTGGAAGTCAAATATATGACGTTTTTATCTACGGACACACACATAAGAAGGAAGAAAGTAGGATTGGAAAGACCGTAGTGCTTAACCCCGGCACCGGACATAAAAAAATCAAAAATACTTCTGGTGCATTTAGTGACGGCGGTACCATGATTTTTAATACCCGAACAAACAAGATAGCCTACCAGCCATTACCTTAAACTCTGAGTCATACTGTGTCGTAATTCTTACGAACGATCAGAATTCAGATCAATTCTGAGATATAAACGCTATCTTAGACTCGCTCATCATTATAGTTATAAAAACGATAACCACTGTTATATTAGAGATGTTTGAAAGGAAGTTGATTGTCTGGTGTGCCGACCCCAATGTTACAGTGTAAAAGCTCCGACGAAGCCTTTTCTGACCCTTATGTACCTGGAAGGGGTGCCGATAGTTTTGAGACTACCGTCACGTCTCATCCGATTTCAAGAATGAATACAATACGGGTTCTAACGTACTATATGGGCTGGTCTTGATATTTATTGGAAAATCTGACGAATGTAATCCTCGTAACATATCCAGATCGCTTTAGGCTAGAAGAAGCAAAAAGTCTTGTAGAGTCATTGCCACAAAGTAAAATCGTAAAGATCTTTACTCAAAGATATTTGGATCGTGCTGAATATGGTATGGGTTCTGGTAAGGCTGAGGAAATTAGGAAGTTTGTAAAGGAATTTTCTCTTGGCGAAATACAACAAATAGTCGTCGACGAGCATTTGACGACGAAACAGATATACAACTTAGAAAGGCTTACAGAAGTCCAAGTAATTGATAGGGAACGGATGATATTAAATATATTCTCCTCCAGAGCCACTACGACTGAATCTAAACTCCAAATTCAACTTGCTGAGATAAAGTATCAATTCCCCCGTGTCAGAGAAACATTAAAGATAAATTCAGGTAGTGAACAACCCGGAAAAGGTGGTATGGGGGAATACGTAGTAGATGTAAAGCGTCGAGAACTGAAAAAGCTAATGTCCTTTATCCAACAAAAATTGGAATATACACGCAGAAAACGCGAGCTATATCACCACCAACGAATGGAAACAGAATTGCCAGTTGTTTCTCTTGTAGGTTACACTAGTTCGGGGAAAACAACATTATTTAATTTGCTTACCAAATCAAATAAAGCGACTTCAGATTTCCTATTTACGACCCTTTCGACCACAACTAGGTCATTGAAGTTTAAAGCCAATAACAACGCGAAGATCTTACTTGTAGACACAGTTGGCTTCATCAGTAGGCTTCCACATTATATGATTGATGCTTTTAAATCGACATTAGAAGAGTCACTTCGTGCAGATCTGATTCTACTCCTGATAGATTCTTCGGAAGTTATGGAAGATATAAGAATAAAGTATTCAAGCTGCTGGAGGGTCCTACAAGAACTCGAGGTAAATAAATCCAGAGTGTTAGTAGTATTGACCAAATACGATGACGACAATATCCATTCAGAAAAAATAGAAGAAATTGCAAAGAACTTAGAGCTATTTAATCCAATAGTCATATCTTCCAAAGCGGGATATGGGATTACGGAATTAGAGACAATGATAGGCGAAATGTTATTGCCACAATCTCATCAGGCATCAACTAAAACTAGATAATAAGTGCTGTTTTATTAGAGAGAACGATCTGACATTATATTTCGCAAAAGTGTCTCCGTGACATTTCTCCATATATGATCTGTGGTCTTGTTGTCTTTGGATGATTTAATTTTCGATGGGGGTATAACTAATACTGTTGGAGATATTATACTGCATTTTTGCATTTTTTGAGAAGCATGTAGTGATCGACCATGGTCAATAACTGCCTGGGAATCGAATTGCTGACAAATGTATTTTCATACTCAGACTGTTGATGCCATAACTTACTGCTATCACCTATGACGGAATCAAAAGATAGTACGATCAAAGGGAATTCATTGTATCTAGGGAGGGCCGTGTGATTGGATGGCAAAAACATAGCATAGTCGGGTTCGCGAATCGATTACATGAGAACTATCAACCCAATAAACGAAATTAAAACCGTGATCTATATGATTCTACTATGAAATTCTTATATAGTACGCGGCGCGAT
>JAATVT010000254.1 GCA_014523685.1 Nitrososphaerales archaeon TH5893 | reverse complement strand
CGGAATAATCAGCGGAGGCTATCTTACTACAGGTGGGAACCGTGTGGATGATGACTTGAAAATGATAAGGGGCATTGGGCTAAAGGTTACAGAGTCTTAGAGTATCGGATAGTTAGGGATAATCCATCATTATATTGCCAAAAATCTTTTGAAACCCCCACCCCCTATACCCGAAATTGTCGATTCTGAATAGCTGAAGAAGATATGCTGAGTTCAATATCCACCATCATGAATAAAACTGAATACTAATAACCAAAATTTAGTCCAATGATGCGTTGTTGGCTACATATAAGGTTCAAAGTAGGTAAGAAGTACTGAACTCTCCGGATATGTCGACTCGAATGATGGTAATCGGCGAATTTCGCAGTTTTCTTCTCCTTTGAAAGGTGTATGAATAAGGACCCATATTTAGACCCGAATTATAAAGTACCTTTTTTTCACCTTCAATGTAGTAAGTGCAATTGCCCGCAGATAACAAAAAAATAGTACCATTTTTGAACATTTAATCACACTTTTGTGACAATACCCTTGTTAAGTGTCAACCCCTATTTTTTGGTGATAAACTATGCGTTATGCAATTGCTTATGTCCGCGTCAGCACAGAGGAGCAAACGGTATTAAACCAAAAAATGGCAATAGAAAGATGGGCCTTTGGGCAGGACTACCAGATTTTGTACTACTTTGAAGATTCAGCAGTGAGTGGGAAAATCCCAGCAGTGAAAAGACACGCTTTTCACGATATGCTAGAGCTCATTAAAATTGAACCTGTTGATGCAGTGCTAATATACGAACTATCTAGGGTAGGAAGAAATTTTTGGGACACGCTAGACGCGATCAAGGCCGTAGAAGAATATTCACCAATTATTTCATGTTCTCCAAAAGAGTCATTTTTGCAAAGTACTGAACCAGGGGTGAGGAAGTTGATGCTCGGCATACTGACATGGGTCGCCGAAAGAGAAAGAGAATTATTAGTCCAAAGAACAAAGGACGGAATGAGACGGGCAAAGGAATCTGGAAAGGGGATTGGTAGGCCAGTCAAGAATGTAGATAAGAATACTCTAATCCAATTACTTGCTGAAAATACACCCAGAACTAGAATTGCCAATGTTTTAAGAATTTCCAAAGCTCGTCTCTACAAGGAATTAAACGACATTAACGGCATGGTCTTCTCCCAATCAAATAAAAGACAAGTCAACTCAGACGAGATCCGTCAAAAAATAGCTAGCGACTGAGATGTGACACTTACACAATAAATTACACCTCAAACCAGTTGCATATTACCGCTTGAGCTGTCCAAGAAAGAGCTAAACCCAATATGAAGGATGAGTTCACCTAGTTTTTATAATTACACCATAACCTCAATTTTTTTGATCAATTCGCATATCACATCTAATAGAAACTTAAAGTCCCTTTTCCCTATTGCAAGGGGAGGGATTATAACAATTGTGTCACCCAAACCTCTCATGAATACCCCCATTTTAATCGCCTCACGCATTATGTAATTACTGGTTGAAATTTTTTTTCCATGATAGTCTAACGACTGTATTGGTTCCTGTTTTTTTTCTTTCTTATTTACTAAGTCAATGGCGCCTAGGAGTCCTTTATGTACAATTCTGCCTACCACCGGAGAGGCCTGCATTTCCTTAAGCCTAGCTCTGAGATAAATGCTATTTCTTCGTATATTCTCCACTAAATCATGTTTTCGATATAGGCGGAGGTTTGTTATGGCAACGGAACACCCAATTGGGTGACCGGTATATGTGTGTCCATGACAAAAGTGTTTATTTTCTGAATAATCTGAAAGGAATGCGGAGTAAACCTCGTTCTTACAAAGGGTGACTGCAAGGGGGGAATAGCCACCAGTTAGAGCCTTTCCCATGCAAACAATGTCTGGATTAGATCTTTGGGCTAAGTATTCAACCATATTTCCTAACCTACCAAATCCCGTTGCAATTTCGTCAACTACTAATAGAATGTCGTACTTATTGCACAATTCGGATACTGCTTTCTGAAACCCGTAAGGATATACATTTACACCACCGGCTATTTGTGCTCCACTTTCCATAACCATGGCGCAACATGTGTCACTATATTTAGAAAAAAATCTCTCTAAATTATCAATGTAATCCTGTTTGACGTGAATTCGAAAGTCATCTAGTGTGGAAGATTTCGGAGGAGAAATCCTTTTTGACAGTCGCAATACTGATTTGTAGTGGCGGAAGTACTCCGGAACATAACCTATGGACATAGCGCCTAATGTATCACCATGATATCCATGTTCCAAGGAAAGGAACCTATTTTTTCTATTGTATCCCTTGTTCCTCCAATACTGAACACTCATCTTTAAAGCAACCTCAATTGCTGTTGAACCATTATCCGAATAAAATACGTGATCCATTTGTTTCGAAATTTTAAGCAGGATTTCTGCCAACTCTATTGCAGGTCGATTTCCCAATCCAAAGAGAGATGAATGCTGCAATTGCTTTACTTGTGTTATAATCGAATCAATAATTTCTTTATTAGTGTGACCCCAGACATTGCACCACATGCTTGCGCATCCGTCGAGATATCTATTCCCATCAGTATCGATGAGATAAAATCCATTACCTTTGACGATTACCTTGTTGTTCCACTGCAACCAGTCCTTCATCTGTGTATAAGGATGCCATACAAATTGTTTATCTGCTTGCTCTAGATCCAATCCAATTAAATCCTTCCCATGGTAAATAATAACTATTATTTTGCAAGGGAAAGGATTCTTTATAACTGGAACGGATACGTGTGTAGGAAAGACAACAATAGCCGCGGCCATTGCATTGAACCTGAAGAGAAAAGGATTGGATATTGGGATAATGAAGCCGTTCGCAACAGCAAGCAAGAAATACAATTCCAAGTATAAATCAGCAGACGTGGCAATGCTTTTGGATATTACTAAGGTTAAAGATAAATACAATAATATAAACCCCTTTTTCTCCTCCTTACCAACAGCACCATACACTGCTAGCCTTATAAAAAAATCTGATAAAGTTGACATAGCTGGAGCCGTAAGATCATATACTAAATTAGCGTCAGCACATGATCAGATGATAGTCGAGGGGATCGGGGGAATTATGGTGCCTCTAACAAGAACGAAGAGTCTTGTGGATTTTGCTAAAGCTATAAATCTTCCAGTCATTATCGTGGCACGTTTTCAGCTAGGTATGATAAATCACATCCTACTTACTGTGAGGGCTTGTCTAGATTATGGTCTGAGTGTCACGGGGATCATACTCAATGACTTAACCAGTTGGAATGACCCAGTTAAGAAGGAAATGATAGTGGAAACTATTGAAAAGACATCAAGAGTAAGTGTGCTGTCAATAATACCCTTCATAGAGAACAGAATTCCTGAAAAAGTTGCAGGGATCCTCGAAAGGTGTCCACGATTTATGTCACTCGAATCAAGTAATCTATGTCCAGGTCAGAAATATTGATGAAGGTTCAATACCCGAGAGAACAGAATAAGAATATGAAGTTGTAACCCAGGAAGGAGACAAAAAACTGGTATCCTGTAGTAGTAAAGGAAAATAAGGAAAGAGTAAACATTTATTTTCCGTTGGAATTCCTTGTATAATGCGCCGCTGTAGCTCAGCATGGTAGAGCAAATACCTGGTCTTGACTTTCATAAGGCCATGAAGCTTAGCTGGCTGTTAACCAGTGGGTCATCAGTTCGAGTCTGATCAGCGGCGCTCAATATCTATGGGCAATCACGCTTAGGGAGTGGATTATGATTTCATGATAACAAAATTTGGTGGTCGGCATAGATACTTTAGAAAGAGATTATATCTAGAGCTATGGCATCAGAAAGCAAATCCAGGTGACGACTTGAAATTACATAGTTATTCTTTATCTCATTCGGGGAGACCCACCTGTTTGATGATGAAAAAAGTCTCTCTTTTTTTATTCTACTTTCTAGCTCCTCCAGGTCGAGTTCAACTTCTTCTATTTGTTCTGTGTCCATATATCTAATCGTGACCAAAATTTTCTTAACCAAGACCCTCTGCCCGAATCTTTGGGAAAAATCCCTAGCACTTTCATCGATTTCGACCAGCTTTATCTTTAACTGTGACTTGTTAAGAGCATCTCTGCTTGTAAGCAATCTATCATCAACGAATCTATCAAAGCTCATCGTATTTGACAATATTAATGGAGGAACGTTGAACATATATTTTATTCACTGGGAAAGACCAAAGTATGCATTTTAACAATTACCAGTACCTCTATTAACCAATAAATCTGCTCATTAATCGAATTCATAATAGGGCGTACCATTATCCGATATCCCACAATTCCTCATTTTTAGGATCATTCCCACATGTGGGGCAACGGATGAGTGCACCGAGCCAACCAACTTGATCCCATCAATCTCTATGATTCCAAATACCAAAGGTTTGGACAAGTGATACGAAGTTGTGTACTCGATTAAATGTCCTTTCAGAGATTTAGTACACTTTAACTTTACTTTCGACATACAGGTATAACAGCAATCTACAGGGGGCCAAGCGGGAGCGTTGCACCTATCGCAATAAGGTACAACAAATTTGCTATCCTTGAGGCAGTTTAAGAATTTTTCCACTATCATGCTGAATTTTAACTCCTCAATATAATAACCGACGAGGAACTTCCTGCCGCGGCCATATTGTGAATCAGTCCTGTCTTACATCCTTTGATTTGGGTCTTCCCCGCTCGTCCAGCGAGTTGTGCGGCAATTTCTGCTGTCTGAGCAACCCCTGTGCATCCAATTGGATGCCCACAGCCCAACAATCCTCCCCTCGGATTGACCGAGACTTGTTCTTGTTCCACGAACTTGCCTCCCTCTCCTTTCGATGTAAAGAACAAATCTTCATATGCCATTATTTCCATGATAGTAAATGCATCATGTAATTCCACGACGTCAATGTCTTGTGGGTTAGTTCGGGCCATTTTATACGCTTCTCTTGCGGCCTCTTGGGTGCTTTCTAGACCTATCTTTCCTCTAGATAGCAAATGAGATAGACTGGCACAAATTGTTTTCTGTCCTATTCCACTAATCCAAACGGGGTTGTCTGTAAGTTCTTTAGCTTTCATCTTTGAAGCTAAAAGAATACAGGATGAGCCAGTGCATACATATGAACAGTCTAGCATCTTTATTGGGTCTGAGATCTTTCTTGATTTCATAACGTCTTCAATCGTAACTTTATTCCTAAACAATGCAAGAGGATTTTTAGACGAATTCCTGTGGTTTTTGACAGAAACTGATGCCATTTGCTCTTCGGTAGTCCCAAACTTCCTCATATGAGTACGGGCAAATAATGATGCCCAGTGAATCGGAAGATTAAATGACCCTCTGGTCAAATCCCATTGAAGTCTTTTGGCTGCATAATTGGTTCCACTCTCGGCACCAATTACCAGTGCACAATCACAAAGTCCTGCTGCTATTTCAGCATATGTCGAAATGATTGCTGATGTTCCTGAACTACAGAGATTATCTATTCGAAAAGAATTCTTAGGTTTTAACCCTAACATTTCTGAAACAATGCTCGAGGTATACTGAAGCGTAGAACAGGTAGAAAGTACCACCGAATCAATATCATTACGGTCAAGGTTTGTTTTTCTAAAAATTTTCCGGCAAGGATCGCAAGCCAACTCATAAATGGACAAATCATTTCTAGTGAACTTAGTTGTTTCGGATGCTACAATGGCAACTTCTTCAGACATTTCCGTTAAATACAGTAAGGGCTTCTCTAAATGACCCTTCATCATTTTCTAGTGGGTTTATTTGGATTATTGGCAATGAAATACCAGTAGACATGAATTTCTTGATTGCTTTAATGCAGTCCTCCCGACTCCCATAAATGGCCAGTGAGCTCAACATTCTATCGGTTACCAATTTGCTCGCAGCATTAAGTCCGCTAGAATTGTATTCATTTGTTATGTCTTGAACTTCATTTCTAAATCCATTTTCTGCCAGAAACTTATTGTAGTAACGGCCAACAGCAACATAAAAAGCGACTGTCTTGGCAGCTCTGTCTCTTCCCTTTTCGGGATACTTGTCAGAAACAGCCGTGATAAAAACACAAGCAATCTCAAAATCTGTCTGCGGTCGCATAGCTCGAATGGTCGAAACTACTTTCCGAAGTTCGTGTTCTGGACGAAGGTAAAGCACTATTCCATCTCCTATAGATGCGGACAACAAAATCATCTTCTGATTGACAGCAGCTAGAAAAATGGGAATGTTCCGCCTCTTTGGTTTAAATGCTAACTTGAAGTTCCTAATCTTGCAAATGTTTCCACAGTAATTAACGAGGTCCCCTGTGAGGATTAATCGTATACATTCAATATATTCTTTCATCCTTTCTACTGGATTACCAAACTTCAGCCCATGCCAATTCTCGGCCAAAACTGGGGTACTGACTCCTAAGCCAATCATCATCCTTCTATTGGAAAGTGTATCTACGGTAGCAGCTGACATGGCAATAGTCGAGGCGGACCGTGAATAAATACTAACAATGGAAGTCCCAAGTTTAACCCGATCAGTTACCTGGGAGAGTGCTCCAAGTGAGGAAAATGCCTCGCGTCCCCATGATTCTGGTACCCATATGGAATGTGTATTATAATTATTATTTGCCTCTTTACCTGCTATTAACACCTCCTCTGGAGACAAGAGTGTCCCAAGACTATAGCCTATGCGTTCGATCTTCATAATAATAATCTACTGCTCTTTATCTCTCTGCTCGCTTCCTCGATATCCTTATGAGAATCGATGGAGCGCCAGAAGGACTTCTCATATCGTATTGCCTTGACCTTCCTATCTTTTATCATCACGGGCAGCGCCGTAACTTCTAGGTTACCACTATCTGGGAGATAACTGAAGACCTCTGATCCAAAGTAATACACTCCTGCATTAATCCATCTATCTTTAATCTGCGGCTTCTCTACAAACCCTGTAATGTTAGAGCTCGCATCCAGTTCGATCACGCCGTACGGACTTCTTAACGGAACAACAGCGATGGCGGAAGATGTCATGCCATCTTGCAGTATATTTGGATCTAAATCTGTCAATATATCGCCATTCACCATGAAAAAACCTTCACTCTCTGTACCTCCGAGAAGACTTCGAGCATTTTTGAGTGCTCCGCCAGTGCCTAATGGCTCTTCCTCTACGGCGTATCCTACCTTTACGCCAAACTTATTCCCACTACCTATGTAGTCGATGATATGTTCCTTAAGGTATCCTACACAGATGACAAATTCATCTATTCCAAATTTTTTGAACCATTTTACTTGCCATTCTATGATTGGTTGATTGAGCACCTCTATCATTGGCTTCGGTCTTTCATCAGTCAGCGGTCTCAAACGTTTGCCTAACCCGCCAGCAAGAATGACCGCTTTCATATTCCCCGAGACTCATCTAGTTCCTAACGAAACCATCTCTGAGTGGCAGAGGTTTGTTCTGGTTCACTTGACACATCAAGGGGTAAAAATCTCACTTCCATTTTTGCCAAATTAGATTTTCAATCTCTCCCATCGCGTGAATAGATATACAATCCATCTAAGAATACCCTCTGATCTTTTCCCCTCACTTTTGTAGAAGATTCGATATTTGCCGCCGTTTGGGATACTTCCTCAAGGCTCGGACCCTCAACGATGACATCGTCCCCAGTTATGGTAACATTTGTCACATCGCCGACGACCCGCGAAACTCGAGCTGATCTCTCTCCAAAAAAGTTTTCCACATGAACTTCTTTACCTTTTACTTTAACTGAAATTGGAAAGTGTGCGAAGACTATTTTTAGCTTATATTTGAATCCTTTCTCGACGCCTTTAAACATGTTTTTGAGAATCGATCTAGCCGTGTTTGCTATAGCTAAGTCCCCTTTTCTCTTTCCTACAGGTTCGATCGCTATCGTATTGTCTTTTATAATTATCGATGCCGGTATTTTGTGGAAATCTTTGCTGATAGTTCCTCTCTTTCCCGTAACCACTATTAGCTGGTCTTCTTTCCTTACGGTAACGTTCTCGGGGATTTCCAGTTCGATCCCATTCTTATCCTTAGAAGACATAACCTATTAGAACACCTCCGAGACCCTTTTCTTGCGCGTCGTGATGTGACATTATTCCCTCACTAGTTGAAACGACGAGGATTCCCATACTGTACGCTGGAAGATATTGGCGTTCCCAGTTCAAATATTCGTCCCTTTTCACGCTAAATCGTGGTGTAATAACTCCACATTTATTGATTTTTGCCAATAGCTGTATACGAAATTTGCCCGTACGCGCGTCATCAATTTGTTCAAATTCTCCTATGTATCGGTACTTCTGCATAATACGCAGTACATCGCTTGCAAATCTGGACGCTGGAACTACAATGCATTCTTTCTTTCTTCGTGTTTCGTTATTGTACAGAGTCGTGAATAGGTTGGATAAGATGCTTAAAGCGGGCATTTCAGTACCACGGCCACCTTCACTGATATTTGACAAAACCTAGGCTTGATGCTACCTCTCTAAAACATTGCCTGCACAGCATCAAGTCATACTTCTGTATTAATGCAGTATATTGTCCACATCTTCTACACCATCTTGTACCCTTTCCATGTGACACTTGCTTTCTGCCCGTTATACTATATTCTCTAGGTTTCGGCATTATACTATTTCAACTCCAAAGGTTCTCTTCAAGAAACTTATCGCATCTTCTCTTGTTATTCTATGGCTTTTTCCTACACGAGATTTATTTCTTTTCCTGGTGACTCGATATCCTGGTCTGACCAGTGCCATACAAACGTCCATGCCAAAGATTCCAATCTCGGGATCATATTTCGTACCAGGAAGATCGATGTGTTCATGAATTCCTATTGACAAATTCCCGAAATTATCAAATGAAGTGGCTTTTATGGTATTACCCTTGGCTGCTATAACTCTCTTCAAAAACTCAACTGCTTTGTCTCTTCTTAATGTGACCATGGCTCCGATAGGCTCACCCTTGTGTATTCCGAAGTCCCTTACTGTATCCTTAGCTCCGCAGACCTTAGGCTGTTGTCCAATTAAGGCATTCAATGCTCTTTTTGCCTTTTCAACAGGTTCTCCCGATCGTCCAACTCCAATATTAATCACGATTTTACCAATTGAGATTTCTTTCATTGGAGAAGATCTGATTTCAGAATTCATTCCTATTACACCTTAATTGCGGGAAGCTCTGATCCCACTGCGATTACAATTTCCACTGGCAGCTCCATTGATCTATCAGCATGGGATAAAAGGGCCCGTTTGGGTAGAGAAAACACACCGTCTCGAATACCTTCGACGTTGCCAATTACGCCTGCGTTTTCACCTTTGGTAACCAATGCCGAGCAACCTTTTTCGAACTTGATATGAGATAGGACCTTGAACTCGGGAAGACTTATGATACAACTGTCTCCGACATTCATCTGTTCATTGGTAATGATTGTCTTGCCATCATGAAAACCATATTGAACTCTCCCTCCTTTGACCATCACTTTGTTCTTAATCTTGACGATTTTCGATGACTTTTCATTGCCAGAAATACCGACAGCTGTTAGAACGTCGGAGTCTTTTGCAACAAACCGATAAGCTTCTCCAGTTGGAACGAATTCCAGAACGTCCATCAAACCTATTCCATAGTTTATGTCTGAGCATACCCTTCCGTCAACCTTTATTTTCTTGGCAGTAACTATTTTCTTGGCTTCTCGCATTGTGCTGCTAACCTTAAGGATATCTCGAAGTACAACCCCTAATGGATACGCAGTACTCTTGGAATGAGGGCCAGGATGGACTTTGAGAACAAATCTACTTTGCTTTCTTTCAATTTTCCAAAAGTTTGGAGCCATCTGCCTTTTTAACCTGGTATATCCTCCTTTGTTCGCCATTACTTCGTTTTCTCCTCGTTCATCTGCTTCCTTCCCTTTTGAATCTTAGCTTTCCGACGGGTTTTGGATTTTTCTTTGGCTAACCGTCCTTGCATACTCTCTTGTCTGTACTTGTCGTTCAAATTCAAATTTGTTATAAGGACGTTCGAGGAATGAATCCTGACCTTAACATTTCCCCCACGAACTTTTTCTCTTTGGATGCCTTCAATTGCCAAAGTCCCAGTCATTGTGTTAACAGATTCTATCTTCCCCTCAATTCCGTTATATTCTCCCCTCATAACCCTAACGGTATCACCCTTTATCACGCGTAACGATCTAGTATGGTATTGTTGATGCAGATTGTCGCTAAGATGAGCTGCTATTGAGGAATCGCGTATATGTTTTGAAACGTGGATTAATTTCGGGTTCATTCTTGACATTTCTAGATACCTATACTATCATCGAAGCGAGATTTGCTATTCTGGGCCATTTTTCAGCTGCTTCTGCAGCTACTGGTCCCTTTATGTCTGATCCTTTGATTTCTCCCTCAGGTGTGACCAATACAGCTGCATTATCTTCAAAGGTAATTCGTAGACCAGTCAATCTTCTAAGTGGGTATTTTTGCCTAATTATTACAGCGCCAAAAATCTGTTTTCGAAGGTCTGCTTTGCCCTTCTTAACGGTTACAGTTACAAAATCTCCCACCGCTGCCGATGGCATTCTAGAATGCCTCCCTTTATATCGGTTAACCATAGCTATCTTTAGTATTTTGGCGCCTGTATTGTCTGCGCAAACAAGAGACGCAGTAACCGGGAGTGCCCTCGTAATATAAGGGCGGAATTCTTCTACTCCTTTTGCCGAAACGGCTCTCGTCTTAGCTGCCATTTGTTTCACTCGCCTCGATGACAATAAATGAAACCGTCTTTGAAATCGGTCTACATTCAGCTATTCTTACTCGCTGTCCTTCAGGAGCAGATATGCATGCGGGCAGGTAAGCATGTAACTTAGAACGGCGTCTCTCCAATCTCTTATACTTACCTACAAGGTGTGGATATTCCTTTACAACCACCACCATTTTGCTAGATTTTGAGCTTACGACTATTCCATTAAAGGACTTACCTCTAACAGGAAGAGCCCCGTGAAATGCACAGTTGGGATCATTACATGCCTTCGCGGGTGCACTAACTGTTATTCCAATATTCCTAACCATATTGATCGCCTTAACAGTTTCTTGAGATTCGATCCTCGGGTCTTCCTATCAATGATGAACCACTTATAAAGCAAGCGCCAGAATCAATTGAAAATTTTATGCTAGTCGCATTCTTCTTTGTTATCATCTTGGTTCCCCTTGATGTCCGTATTGAAAATGTATTCTTAGTTTCATTAATGATATTTCCTGAAACATTTCTCAACGTCGCTGAAGTATCGTCCAGGATATGAACACGTAGTCCAATGAATTCATGAGATAGCAGCGTATCTGCCTTGATCATTCACTATTACCTCTCTCGTTAATGATCGTTAATATCCTTGCAATGTCTCTTCTCATCCATCTAATGCTTCCAGTTTCCTTCTTTAAGGTACCCTTTGCCCGCTCGGATTTCAATTTCATCAGTTCAGCCTTAAGCTCTGATAGTTTTTCAGTCAGATCTGTTCGATTCATCTCTTGGAGAGTTTTCAACTTGACCCTAGCCATTCGTATTCCCTTCCGCGGCCGATACCACTTGCCTCTCTTCTCTAGAAGACGAATTCATGTCCGTACTTGATACTTCGGTACCAGCTTCATTGTTGGTTTCATTCTTAGGCAATTGTTCTTCTTTGTTACCCTCATTGTCTATTAGCTCAAACTCATTCTGTAGTTCATTTTTCAGTGCTATACGTAACTGGACACCCATCAAACCCATCTTGGTTAATACATGAGTGATCCCTATGTTTACTACACGTGATGCAACATCCCCACTCTTTGGAATTATACCTGCAGAATGTTTCTCAAAATGAGCCCTTTCGCTCCGCAGTTTTCCTGCTATTGAGACCTCCACTCCTAAAGCTCCAGCGTTCATTACGGTGTTGATCGTCCATAAAGCTGCTCGCCTGAATGCCGTCCCCCTCTCAATTAGTTGTGCTATTCTATTGCACATTATCTTGGGGTTGAGTTCCGGTACGGTAACCTCCATAACAGAAATTTGAGGACTAGCTAGACCAAATTTTTGCTCAAGTTTAGTAGTAAGATCTCTAATTCCTGTCCCCTTGCGACCAATTACTAGGCCCGGCCGTGTGACGTACAGGGTGATCCTAGTTCCTAATGGCGTCTTTTGTACATCTGCAAATCCATACCCCGCATCCTTTAATGTTTGGGAGAGGAATTCATCGAGTTCCATATTTCTGTAATTGCTCTTAATAACGTTTTTTACTGCGCTCATCTTTTTACCTAATCTCCTGTGCAACTAGTTCGACGTGGACTAACGTGTCTATTTTCGGAGTTGACCTTCCCATTGCTCTGGGCATAAATCTTTTTAGTTTTCTAGCCTTGTGGACCACGGCGCTAACTATCTTAAGCCTGTCTAGATCCATACCCTTATACTCGGCATTAGATTCTAAGTTATCAAGAAGTCTTAGGAATTCTTTCGTGACTTTTTTTGGAAATCTTCCAGCAAAAAAACCATCACGAATATTAGATCTATGAGCAACTTCGTTATTGTATCTTCTATAGGGTACCGCTATTTCTTCCATTAAAACTCGTTCAAGGAACTCCCTCGATTTCTCCAGAGACATTCCCTTAATTGCAAATGCAACCTCCCTTGAATGTTTATGAGAAATGTCTTTATCTATTATTCTCGCCCTAACATGCCTCGACTTGTCAAATTCTTGGAAAGCATACGTAATCCTACCCATAATATAATCACTTCAGCGGAACATACAAGCTGGATCTCGAAGAACCCACACCAGGGGCACCATGTTGGACTCTCTTATTTGTGATAGCGTATTCACCTAGATAGTGTCCAATCATTTCTGGTCTGATGGAGACGGGTGAAAATTCCTTCCCATTATGGACATTTATGCTAAGGCCGATCATGTCAGGGAGAATAATCATATCTCTTACGTGAGTTTTTAGAACTCCGCGAAGCTTGCCTTCCCTTGCCATCTTTATCTCTTCTCGCAGCTTTCTTTTTTCATCATTCATATACTTGTCAACTCGCTTGTCAAGTGATCTACGTTGTCGCGAATTGAGAATGGGTAATATGGTTTCAATTGAAGATGATTGCAACTGTGACAAAGAGTAACCTTTGAACTTGAATTCACGGACCAATCAGAATCATTTATCTCCAGTTATCGTACTCCTTTTAAATCTAACTAAGAACATGCGACTATTAGGCCAGACCCAACCGTGTAGCAAGCTCTCGGGCTCCTCCATCAGCCCTAAATTTTATTACTGCCTTCTTACCCTGAATTGTCCTGGCAGTGTTTACCTCAATTGCTTCGGCTTCGTAAACTAATCTTAAAGCCTCAATGATTTCTCTTTTTGTGGATCTTTCTGATACAATAAATGTTAATTTATTCTCTTTCTCAATGACGTTAAAAGTCTTCTCAGTCACGTACGGTTGAATGAATGTGCTATTTGCTTTTTCTATTGATATCGCACTCTCTTTTCCTCTCTTCTCTTTCATTATTTGCCCTCACTATCCCGATTATCCTTGCCTGTTACACTGGATCTTTCCAGATAATCCAATGAACCCCGAGAGAAGATAGTCAATCTTATTGGTTTTGAACCAGGAGCCAGATCCAATACGCTTAAGGAATCGACGGTCTTAACATCGACGCCAGGAATAGAATTAGAAAGCCTAACTATTTTCGATCCTTCCTTCACTACTATCAATGCAGATTTTGCGGCATGTGTCGTTCCACTTCCCTTGTTCGCCGTTGCCTTTACATTCTTTTTTGGCCTTCGGGCTCTTGAGAGATCATTGGCCAAACCAAATGCCACTAGTGTTTTTTGAAGATCACGTGTTTTAGTAATTGATTCAATATCATCAGAGGATATGATAGGAAAATTGGGAATTCCCTCAGTACTGTGGCCTCTCCTTATTATAAGATCTTTACGGGCAGTAGCTGCTATAGCCGATGATAGACCGAGTCGTCGTTCCTTCTTGTTAATCTTTTTACGGATTACCTTCCATGATTCAGGTGGGTGCGCAACTCTGCCTGCTCTAACCCCTGCAACACCAGCCGCTTGTCCTGACCTACTGAACCCTTGTCCGCGAATCCTGGCAAGCCTCGCAATTCCAAGACCTGTGTTCCGGGATTCAGCACTTACTATTTCCCCTGCTGACGGGTAACGACCTTGTCTCTGGTACATATGCGACAGCAAGTTAACGTACACGCGGTGAATAACTTCTGGTCTGAAAGGCGTTTGAAAAACTTGAGGGAGGGATATAGTTTGCTTAGTTGATCCATCTATAGACATAACGACCGACTCAGATCTCATCTTGTCACTACCTCAATCACTTTAGGCTCAATTACCCTTCTGTCAGCATACCTGATAGGTTGGCGTAGTTTTACTAATCTTTTGGGAACCCCGGGGACCGATCCGCGCACCACTATGTAGTCCTCTTTGATAAGACCGTAATGCTTGAATCCTCCCCCTGGATTTATTGATACTTGATTATTTCTGTTAGCCGATGACATTAACAAAATTCGCTTGTTATACTCAGTTCTTTGATGGAATCCTCTCTGACCTTGCCTGGGAACTGTATACATCACCACAGCTGGAGATATTGGTCCTAAGGTCCCAACTGCCCTAACACTCTTCCTAGATTTGTGTTGCTTTCGTTTAACTCCAAATCTAGTTATGGGTCCTTCGACTCCTTTTCCCCTTGTAATACCAATGACATCAACATATTGTCCCAATTGAAAGACATCTTGAACGCGAATTTCTTTTCCGAATAGACCTTTGATATATTCAAATTTTTTCTGGTTATCATTACTGGAAACAGCTATCTCATATACAAACGGCTTTTTTTGAGACAAGTTGGCTTCTCTAGGAAGGACAGTAGCAGTTGCAACCACGCTATCTATTGAAGGTAATCTGTTCTGGGCCCTAGTAAAGAGCTCTTCCTTATATCTTATGTCTCCCTTACGAGCGAGGTCCTTAGGTAGATCTCTAGAGTATACATCGAAAGCTACACGTTTGCCGTTGACTCCGTTTTTATAACCACGAATGCCCAGTATCCGAATTGGAGGGGTTGCAATAACCGTTGAAGGATTTAAGAAATGCTTACCGAAATTGGGAGTCTTTTCCCGATCATCAACCGTTAAAATATTAATTCCGCCGGCCTTGAAACCCGCAAATCCCATTAAAGTAGGTGTATCTTGGTTCAGATTAGGCCAATTCCTGATTCTAGCTTCTAGACTCTTTGCTCTAGATCTCGGTCTAAATGCTATACTTCCACGGCGAGGTGAGCTGTATTTTCGATGGCCCATCGATAAACCAACCTTGTCGATTTCCCGTTAATAAATTTATAACCTGTCGACAGAAAATGCAAATCACTCTACATGTGGGGACTCACCGAAGGAGAGTCTATTAAACCAGGCATTAGACTTAGGAATTGAAGTACCAGTTGATAATGGCGAGTGTTCCCAAGAACGCTTCTTCTAGTCTCACGGTTTGCGTTCCTTGATAGGGGAACGTGTTAACTACAAACTGATATGCACTCGAATCGTAACCCTCACTAGATAGGATTTGGGGTACACCTTTTCTCGGGGATCCGAAGACCAACAAAATTTTCCTTTTTATTCGTAATTCATGCAACAGTTGAGGTTCGAAATTCCTCAGCGATTTGCCTCCCCTCGATGTGATGACTATTACACTATCATTACTCTGATCGAGCAAAGCTTTCAAAGTTCCTGCTTCATGGACTAGGAATCCCCAATATGAGTCGCTAATCTCTTGTCGATCTATTTCTTCGGCACGAAAATTGGGATAAGTGGACTTTAGCCTCACATTTAGTTTCGCTCCAACATGAGCCGCGCCTTCTAGTCGCACGAGTTTATCTATTCCTACATCGACAAAGAGTTTATCTTTGATCCTAACCACAACTCCCACCCTTATTTCTCCCTCTTTAACAGCTTTTATATCCCGCCAGTCTTTATGATGAGGCGCCCTTATTGGATGAAGCAGTCCGGCATACCTCAATTCCTGTCTCTGAGGAAACAAATTCTTTCTTAGATATTGCGGTGTATCCAAATATCTTAGGATTAGTTTTATTAGCCTGCGATCTGTGTTTCTAACCTTAGCCTCCCTATCCTGATACAGATATATCGTTTTTACTCGAAAGATAGATGACGCTCTAGCAATTTGACCAATCTTTAGCGTTTTATCTCGAAGAGTCTGTTCATCCAACAAACAGGAGTCAGGGATAGCAACTGAAATATCGACGCTACCCGACATTATTCCTGTAACAAATTTTGAACCATCCTTTCTATATCGTTATTCGCTCCAAACACCTTGTGTCTCAATATTCCTTTCTTGTCTATAATTATTGTAGAAGGTGTTCCTCTTAGGCTGTACTCCTCGAATGTCTTGGCAGAATATTTCTTCAGATCAAGGTACTGTCTGGCACGATCGAAAATTATCGATTTATCTTTTTCACTATAGGAACGGTAACCCTCCACGTTAGCTTCAATAAAGTCCTTGATCCTGCTTTCAGTTATGGGATAAGATTCTCTAACAACCACGTCCATTGCGACGGGAAATGGAATTGAATAGGGTAGCTTATTACCAGCAAGGAGATGACCATAATTTTGCAATGCCTTCAAGGTCTCACCAATTACCTCGCCAGTAGACACCAACATTTTCAAGTTGGAAAGAGTGTTTTTTTCATAATCTTCGAACGCTGTAGCCAAACCAAAGATCCTAATCGCCTCTCCCTGATATCGATTGTATATGTTTATGATTTCTGGAAGCCCATAGAGAAAGCAACCTGGACAATTTACTTGGAAAACCTCAGCCACAACAACATTTCCCTTCTCTTGAGTAGTATCAATGGGTCTGCCTTGTACCCACTCGGATACTTTGATTTTAGGCGCGAGGGCTCCTATTTGAATGGACATATTTTTGGTTAAAGGGCCGTCATCCTTTATATTAAGATTTTAAGATACTATCATTTATGGAGTTTTATCTTTTGCTCGACTCGCGTATCTTTCTATATCGTTATCTTCTACCTTTCTCATCATCTTGGTTTCGTTATCTATAACTGCCATTTTTACGTGTCTCGTTCCAGTTTTTTCTTCGCTCACGAGATATATAGACTGCATCGCTAGAGCACCAGCGTCGTCCATTGATATTTCTAATTGGTATTGTTTTTCTAAAAATTCGGTAACTTGGTCACTGCCTGCTCCTATTGCTACTGCATCATATCCTATGTATGTTCCACTAGGGTCGGTCAAGTATAAAGAAGCCCCGGTCTTATCGACTCCAGCTAGAATTAAAGCTACACCAAATGGCCTTACTCCAGCATACTGTGTGAACTGCTGCGCCATATCAGCCATATTCTTAGCCACTCCTTCGACATCAACTGGCTCGTCATAAATGAGTCGGTTACTTTGAGCAAAAAACCTTGCGTGGTCTACTTGCGTTCTAGCATCTGGAATATACCCAGCTGCGGCGACACCAATATGATCATCTACTTGAAATATTTTTTGTGTCACATTCGAAATTTGTAACTTGCGGGCCTTCTCTTCAACTGCTAGAATAACGCCATCCTTACTTTTTACCCCTATTGCCAGAGTTCCCCTTCTTACGGTCTCAATTGCGTATTCTACCTGGTATAGCCTACCATCAGGTGAAAATACCGTAATTGCTCTATCATATCCTGCTGCTGCTGGTAACAATTCATTTTTTACTACTTCGTATTCTGCAATTTAAATTTACCTTAAGCTTAAGAACCGCTAAATTTAATTTGGATCAAATCTGAATTTAGATCTTGGTTCAGGATGCTG
>JAATVT010000253.1 GCA_014523685.1 Nitrososphaerales archaeon TH5893 | reverse complement strand
TGACCTTCCATGGTCATCCCAATGTGCTCAGTTCCCACAAGAAAAGTATCGAAATAACACGTGACTATGACTTGTCTCGTAGGGGAGATTGTATTATTGGTGTTCGTTCGAATAAGGGATGTAGTCATTTAGATGATCAGCTGCGGCATGCTATAAGCAGGGACGATGCAAAGATAAGTATCGAAATAATTGTTGGCCATCTATCCTTAAAGATATTGGGACAGGGAAGCCGTAACTTGTCGGTACGAGATAATAGAGACATAGTAATACGCAAATCCAGCTTCTATTGTCCACGCACCCTTTCAATACTTTGTGACAAGGCTGCATCGGATATTCCAAGTAGTATGATTAAGGAGCTTCATCATCACGAGACCAAAGGATTACTCGTAATTACAGCGGAATAGAGTGTAAGAGATCGACCCTAGGTAGTTTCTTGTATTTTGTCATTCTAGAACGTTAGTAACACTGAGATAAAGATAGAGTAGAACAATGAATTATGAAATCAATCGCTGAATCTCCGTGGTTAGTAATGTATTTTCTGTACCCCATATTTTTGAGGCTTGTGTACATCTAAATCATGACAAATTAGGTGCGCCTCGATTACGCCCTATTATTCTTGTATAAGGTCATTTTTCTCAGAAAATAAATTTTGCGGAGCTAAGACTAGGACACCGATTCGAATCTGGTATTAGATATCTGTTCGTAGGCGAAGATGTATCTACTTGATAGTCTGCTGATTATCTCGGAGGGTATGTTCGGAGCAACAGGTTTTAGACCTTTACTTGATACCTCGTCAACAATTACCTTAAACCCAGTGCTTATCAGCCAATCCCTCAATATTTGTTTGTCATAACTCTCCTGTACCTTTCCCGGAATGTACTCTGATTTTCGCCATAATCTAAATTCATCCGGTCCAAGAGAATCAGCAAGTAAGATCAAGTTGCCAGAAACATCATGTCCAAATTCAAATTTTGTGTCAGCGATAATGAATCCGGCACGTCCAACAATAGTGCTCATCTGTCGGTAGAGGTTGATAGATGTCTCTTTTATATATGCAAGTTTGTCCAGGGACAATAACCCTCTATCTACTATCTGATCTTCAGAAATAGAGATATCATGGGTATTCGATTTGGTCGTAGGATCAAACAGGGGCTCTGGAAGCCTTGAAGCAAGTATTGGCTCAAATTTTCTTAAACTTGGATAATAATCCGGAGCTCTAGCAAATCTTTCGATAAGGCTGCCATAAAAATATCCTCTGACAATAAACTCAAGGGGTATCATCTTAAGCTTCTTTACTATCATCTTGTCTTGGTCTCTGGTCGCTATCATATGGTTTTCGATGTCTAGCTTATCAAACCAAAATTTCGCGAACTGGCATAAGATCTTTCCTTTCATCGGAATCATAGTAGGCATTTCGACGTCGAACGCTGAGATTCTGTCGGAAAAGTGAAAAAGATATGTATTTTCATCCTCTTCATACACATCTTTGACTTTTCCTTTATGGATGAGTTTCAAATTTAAGATCAATCCCGTATAGGCAAATCATTAAACTATGCTCCTATATAGTATACAATACTATCGAATAAGCTTTAGAGCATTGCAAGCATAATTCAATCCGTAACTTTACTGAGACAGTACAAACCATCGCGATCAGATATCAAAGGGGTCTGATTGATGTGATCGCTTGTGGTGCTTAGCGATTCCGTAGGTCATGGCGGGATTCGAACCCACGACCTAAGGTTTACAAAACCTTCGCTCTCACCAGGCTGAGCTACATGACCGAAGCGTCTAACATCAGGCGTAAATTACTTGCTATGCGTAATTAATACCCTTAGGGAGTAATGCTGGATTCACTCGATAATTTAAATGCTACAGTACACACTACGAGGTGTGGTAAGAAAGGTAGCTGCCAGAAAAAAGTTTCTTATAGCCATTAATATCGAAAATAAAAAGTACTTGGATGATCCTGAGGGGGATACAATCATGCGAGATCTTATAGTGAAAGGTGGATACTCTAATATTGAATCTGTCCGCTCGGCAAAGACACTAAAGATGGTTGTTAGATCTTCTTCAGAAAAAGAAGCTCTTAAAACTGTGGAGAACTTATGCATTGAATTGAGAATATACAATCCAGTGTTGAGCGATTGCACGATTACACCAACTTGAGTAATTCTTTGAGGAGATGTTATCTTATATTACATTATAACCAGTTCCGGAAATGAATCAGAAAAGATATTATCATATAATGCGATCGGGATTATCAATGTCCTTAGGACTACTAGTACCGACTGGTTTACTATTCGCTAACGCTCCTTGCAAAAGGAGGTCCGTTCGAAGATACTTTGCTAGGTCTGTTACAGTAATAATCCCGACTGTTTTTCCCCCTGACATTATCGGGAGCCTGCGTATGTTATGGTTTAGCATTCTTTGAATGGCAACATCTATTGAGGTTTCCGGGTCAGCAAATGTTCGGATCCTTGACATTATTTCTCCAGCCTTTATCTTGGAAATTTCCAATTCCTTTGCACAGATCTTTTTTACGAAATCGCGTTCGGTGATAATTCCTATGGGTAGATCTTTCTCGAGAACGACAACAGAACTTATATGTTTCTCAGCCATTAAACGAGCAGCTTCGGTAGCTCCTCGATCTATATCGATTGTGATTACTTCCTTAGTCATAATATCCCGAACTGGTTTTGCCATTGCATATTCATCAATCATGTATGCATAAAAATCTTGTATGTGTTCGTGATGGTTATTTTCTAATCTGTAACCCATAAGTGAGAGCGAGGGTTTATTAGTATAAAGAAATCGTCAGAATTAGTAATGCCAAAAATAGCAATTGTAGTTTTTCCAGGAAGCAATTGCGAAAGGGATGTGCAAACCGTCCTCAGGAGAATTTACAAGTTCCAAACCGAGTTGTTGTGGTACACTAGATCGGGTTTGGAAAACTATGATGCTATTATTATCCCAGGAGGCTTCTCATATGGCGATCGACTTAGAGCCGGTGCGATAGCTGCTCAAAGCCCAATTATGAAAGAAATTAAGAGGTTGGCAGAGGAGAATGTTCCAATTCTTGGCATTTGCAATGGATTTCAAATTTTAGTGGAAGCAGGGCTCCTTCCCGGGGCATTAACAACGAACAGTTCATTAAGATTCGTATGTAAGTGGACTGAAGTGAAAGTCATTAACAATAAGACTCCCTTTACTGGATGCTATGACAAGGGCGACATTTTTAGTATTCCAATCGCACACGGAGAGGGACGGTTTATCGCTGACATCAATACACTTGACATGTTGAAAAGTGAGGACAGGATTGTTTTAGTATATTCAGGGGATAATCCGAACGGTTCAATTGATGGAATCGCAGGAATTTGTAATGAGCAAAGAAATGTCGTAGGAGTAATGCCCCACCCAGAAAGAGGCAGTGAATCAATACTAACACCTATAGGGGACAATAATTCCTTCGGTCTCTTTAACTCGCTTAAATCTTATTGTAGGAGAAACCATTAATATAATACTCTCAAAGTTATTCGCACAATTGCAATAATGACATCTCTAACTTCTGAAGAATTAAAATACCTGAGGGTAAAATTGACACGTGAACCTAATGAGTTAGAGTTGCGAGTAATCGAAGCGGAATGGTCAGAACATTGCTCTTACAAGTCATCTAAGAAATTAATAAAGCAGCTACCGAAACAAGGGAAAAATGTTCTGATTGGTCCGGGGTCAGACGCTGCTGCGATTGACGTAGGCGACGGTTATGCTCTTAGCGTCCATATAGAAAGTCACAATCATCCATCAGTTGTAGAACCATATGGCGGAGCTGCCACCGGAGTAGGGGGAGTGATCCGTGATATCGTATCTATGGGAACTAGACCAATCGCTTTACTGAACGCTCTTAGATTTGGCAATTTAGATGCAAAGGCAAGGGATTATTCAAGGACGAAATGGTTATTTAGAAATGTTGTAAGAGGTATAGCAGATTATGGGAATTGCATAGGTGTCCCGACCGTAGCTGGTGAGGTCGAATTCGATGCTTCGTTCGATGAGTATTGCTTGGTTGATGTAGCTTCTATTGGATACGGTAGATCTGACCATCTGATCAGAAATCACGCCTCGATAGGTGATTATATCATCCTCGCTGGAGGAGCAACAGGAAGTGATGGTATCGGAGGTGCCGCCTTCGCGTCGAAAGGAATGCTTGAGCAAAACCGGTCCGCTGTCCAGGTTCCAGATCCCTTTGAAGAAAAGCTACTGATTGAGGCGGTGATGGAGGCGGTAGAACGTCGATATGTTAAAGCCTTAAAGGATTTAGGCGGCGGGGGACTTTCTTGTTGTCTTTCTGAATTGTCAGACACCTTAGGAAAGGGTTTTGATATTGAATTAAGTAAAATTCATTCTAAGGAAAAAAGTCTTGATCCAGCCAGCCTTATGGTATCTGAATCACAGGAACGGATGCTATTTGTTACTGATTTAGAAAAATTAAAGGGATTAAGGGAAATTTTCCAAAAGTACGGTATTGGGTTCAGTTTAATCGGCAGAGTAATGGTTCACCATGATCTCTTACTAAGATTTAGAGGCAAGATCGTAGGAAAAATGCCTTCGACCCTTGTTTGTAATGCCCCGTTATCTTTAAGATCATCAGCGAGGCCTCGGCACGTAGATGAAATTCAACAGGCTGCATTTTCACCTAGGGTGCCATATAATCTGAAAAAGACACTGCTAGCGATGATTTCCAATCCGTCAATTGCAAATAAATCATGGGTATATGAACAATATGATCACGAAGTCGGTACAAGGACGGTCTTGAAACCGGGTTCCTCTGATGCTGCTGTCATAAGACTCGCTGATAACAAGTTTGTTTCTGTGAAATTGGACGGTAATTCAAAGCATTGTTATTTGGATCCGTATTTTGGAACTCTGGGCTGCCTGTCTGAAAGTTCTAGAAATGTAGTGTGCACTGGAGCAGAGCCAATTGGAATAATAGACCACCTACAGTTCGGTAACCCAGAGAATCCATATACCTTCTGGTCATTTGAAGAATCAGTGCGCGCAATCATTGATTTCTGCAAATTCATGGATATCCCGGTTGTTGGAGGAAAGGTGAGTTTATATAATGAAACATTCAGGGGACCAATAAAGCCCACCCCAGTGATCGGGTGCATAGGTACTATACGAGATAGCAATTGGATAAGTCAACCTGCGTTAACTCCGTCTAGCGCAATCTTCATTATAGGCTTGACATCCGACGAAATGGGAGGCTCCGAATACTATGAAGACTATCATGAAGTTGTTGCCGGAATCGTTCCTCGCCTTGACCTCAAAGTCGATAAGCTTAACCGAGAAACAATGCTTTCCTTGGTCCGGGATAATCTAATCACGTGTGTGCATGATTGTTCAAAAGGAGGGATGGCCATTGCTTTAAGTAAGATGGCTATGCAGGGTAGAACAGGATTCGAGGTTAACCTAGACTTGATACCTAATAAATGTAGCAGAATTGACAATCTTCTATTTTCGGAGTCTCAGTCAAGGTTCTTGTTTGCGACCATCAATCCTAGTAACGCCGATAATGTTTTGAAATCAATTCCGGGACTTAAATATGCCAGGATAGGAGAATCATCATCCAAATCACGTCATAAAAGGAATAAAATCGTTTTCACTAAATCGGGCTCATCTGTAATTGAATGCTCTATCGCAGAATTGGAAGAGAAATACAATTCGTTGACCATGGAAATGTCCTGAGTCCTGTCCTGTCTAGATGTCTTGACTCAGTATGTGATGATAAGCTTTTATTTTGTTCAACCTAAAATGCTAATATGCGATTTTTAGTATCGACGATCCTCAGCAATTCTTGGTTCTGTCTATTGATATCTCAAGAGCATCGTCCTTCGGAGTGGACTCGCTTTGGTTCATGAAAATTGTGGAGTCGTAGGAATATACTCCCTAGATGGCAAAAATGTTGTGCCTTTGGCGATCGACTGTTTACGAGCTCTCCAACATAGAGGGCAAGAATCATGGGGAATTGCAGTCCCAGGGAAAATTCCTTTTCGTCGATTGGGGCTTGTTTCCGGCAGCGCTGAACATTTCCATAAGCTAGTTGGGAAATATTCATCCAAGGCAGTAATAGGGCACGTGAGGTACTCCACCTTTGGAAAAAGTACAATACAAAACGCTCAACCGTTGAAAGTGAAAGATCTATGCGTTGCACATAATGGGACCATTGCCAATGTGGAGGAATTAGCAGGGATGGTGGGAGGTTGTAGCTTTACTCCACAAACCATGAGCGACACCCTGATCGCAGCTCAACGACTCGTAAATTTAATGGAGGTGGACAGAGACCTCACTCGAGGCCTTGCAGTTCTAAAAGACGAAATGGTTGGTTCTTTTTGTTTTACATTTCTGACTGATGATGGTTCTGTTTATGCGGCAAGGGATGTAAGAGGCTTTCGCCCACTTGTTCTGGGTTATCATAAAGAGTTCAATGCATTTCTAATAGCATCAGAATCCTGTGCTTTCTCAGTAATAGGAGCAGAACTGCTTCGTGACGTTGAGCCTGGAGAATTATTAAAGTTCAGTGAAAGTGGCTTAGAAACGACTCAATTTTGTAAGGAAAAACCACACTCCCATTGTGCTTTTGAATATACTTATTTTGCTCATCCTAGCAGCATGATGGAAGGTGTTAGCGTTTATGAAGCAAGAAAGAGGATTGGTCGCCTACTGGCAGAGAAGTTTCCTATACCTGAGGCTGATGTGGTTATCCCGGTGCCGGACTCGGCAAGACCAGCAGCCCTAGGTTATGCCCAGAAATTGGGATTACCCTTTGAAGAAGGGCTTCTTAAAGACAGATATAGCAAGAGAGGCTCTATGAGGAGCTTTATTGAGCCCTATCAGGCGAGTCGACTAGCTATAAGCGGAAGCATTACTCCGATACGGAATATCATTGAAGGCAAGAGTGTTGTTATTATTGATGACAGCATCGTCAGAGGCACGAGTTCAGCATCAATTATTGAGACAATACGGTCTGCAGGGGCGACGAAAATTAGTATGCTAATTACGTATCCCCCGATTCGATATCCCTGCTACGCAGGGATAGACTTTCCATCTCAAGAGGAACTTTTGGCCTATAGGGAAGCCAAGAACGATAAATCTGAAGCCAAGATCGCGTCCAAGATATCTCAGAGCATAGGCGCGGATTACGTGGGTTATAATGATACATCGAATCTTGCTAAAGCCATTGGTTTGCCAGAGACAGAACTATGTTTTACCTGTTCCACTGGGGATTATTCTTCGCTTGGAATCAAACCTATTTTCAAATCAAGGGAAGAAATGAAGGGAGATAATTAATCACAACGTAAGGGAAAGAGACAACCAGAGATAGCGCTCATTTACAGGGTTACGGCATGTCCCTTCCACTTTTTTGCTAATATCGACATCTAATATGATAGTTTTACCCATCAATTTCATGAATGAGTTACTGAATATTTCTTTGGATGGGGCTTCCAATGCTCCTCTAAGATCACAAACCAAGTCTTTGGAATAAAAGATATAGCGTAGATTACTTACTTCTGCTCCATGCGTTTAGTTGTTATTATGGCAGCCGGACTAGGAGCAGTTTCTGCCATAATAGTTGGATTATTATTATTGTCCACTATTCCGACTGAGAATTATTCTCTAGATGTCGATCCAATGAAGGACGAACAGTCGTTATTTGTTAATACCCGTGTTGTCCTCACCAACACTGGAAAAATGCCACTGACGAATTTGCGTGTAGACTACGGATCTACCACGGAATCCCTTTCAAGACTTGATCCGGGTCAAAAAGTGTCCCTGTCCCCACCTTCTGGTAGCAATCTGAACACGGTAGTTGTCTCCACTAGTGAGGGCATAAATGTGACGAAGGATTATCGAAAGCCCATCAAGTTGCCAGGTATGATTGGTTCCTGAAGCTGGAAGTTTAGGGCGTATATTTTTCTGTTCCCAACTTCCTGAGCTTGGCATCTTTTAAGTTGATCTCTCTATTTAGCTTTTTCTTATAGTCATTCACTTTATCGCCTATCTCTTTATATCTTGTTCCCACGATCTGGCACGCAAGTATCCCGGCGTTTTTAGCACCGTTAATAGCTACGGTTGCAACGGGCACCCCCGGGGGCATTTGAACAATAGAAAGAAGGGAATCTAGTCCACTCAGAGAGGAGCTTTTAATAGGAACCCCTATTACAGGAATCGATGTTATTGCTGCGATCATTCCGGGTAAGTGAGCTGCTCCTCCTGCTCCGGCGATTATCGATAAGATTCCCCGCTTTCTAGCGGCCTGTGCATATTCAAACATTGCGTCGGCGGTCCTATGGGCAGAGAGAATTCGTACTTCATGCGTGACATCGAAATATCGTAGTACATCAGCTGCCTCCTTCATGACAGCCAAATCTGAATCACTACCCATCACAATTGCAACGAGAATTTGGTACAACTAAATCCTCCTCTGGAAATGATCACACCTGCTCCAGTGTTAGAACTTTTCTTGCTTGTTTTGCTTTTCGGAGCGCATTCATGGTATTACTAGCCGTGATAATTATGTGACCTAGCTTTCGATTAAATTTAGATGTCCTTTTTCCATACAGATGAAGTTTCGCACCCTGTATTGAATAAAATCTTTTCAGTCCTCTTAATCGGTAGGGACCTCTACAATCTGATGAACCTAGGATGTTGACCATTACTGCAGATGAAAGCAATTTGGGCTTCGACAATGGCAGATTCATTATTGCACGAAGATGCTGTTCAAACTGAGAGACTGAACATGCCTCTATAGTATAATGACCTGAATTATGAGGTCTAGGGGAGACTTCATTTACCAATAATTCGTTATTTGAAGTCAGAAACATCTCGATTCCAAATATCCCTGAACCACCAAGAGCCGTGGCAGTACGTTCTGCAATCTCTGTGGCCTTTTGTCGAATTGATTTTGAAACTCTGGCAGGGATAATGCTAGTTTCTAGGATAGCATTATTATTATGGATGTTTTCCACAACAGGAAAAGATTCAATCTGGCCATCCCTTCCTCTCGCAACCATTACGGATAATTCCTTTCTAAATTTAACGTGGCGTTCGACCATGTATTTTTTTCTATTACCTTGGTGGTACCAATTAAGTAAGTCATCTCCAGAACGTATAAGGGTGTTACCCCTACCGTCATACGAGTCCTCACATGCTTTCACGAGGAGAGGAAATCCAAATTTGGTAACTAAGTTCTTCAACTTTGTATTTCCATCTATAATGTCAAATTCAGGTACTGGGATTTTCTTTTGTTTAAGATAAGTTTTTTGTCTATGTTTATTCTGGATTATATGTAGAATTCTGGATGAGGGATGGATTTCATGCTTCCCCATCTCCAATTCTTTGAGTGCGGATGAATTGGCCAATTCAATCTCATACGTTAATATATCGCACTTAGAAGCAAGATTCCTTATAGCTATCTGATCCTTAAAATCGGCTACAATCTGCTCATCGACCACCGCAGCCGCTGGACATCCCTTCAGAGGATCCAGGATTATGACCTTAAATGACATTCGCTTTGCTTCCTGCGCTATCATCTTTCCGAGTTGTCCACCACCTATAATCCCAATCGTTGTCGGGTTCTGAACTTCGAAAGTATCGGGATCCCTATATGGCATAAAATTATAATGTTAGTCGTAACACCGAGGTTAAAAGGATTGTTTAGAAATGACATCGGGCCTAAAGAAGATCTTTTTATATTAATAGTCGATTAGCTTGTAGAAAACAATGAACACAAGTAAAAGAGTGTCCATCATAACAGGAGCTGGAGGTGGAGTGGGAAGAGCAATTTCTAAGAGGCTATTTTCTGAAGGAACAAAATTAGTAGTAGTAGGAAGGGACCTGTCGAGGCTAACATCCTTGGTACGAGAATTGGGCGACGAAAGCAGGGTACTTCCAATCAAAGCGGACGTTACTAAGGAAACCGATGTGATTAATATGATAGAACAAACTATTTCCGCGTTTGATAGGGTTGATATATTGATCAATAGTGCTGGAATCATAAATGAGCCCAAACCTTTCCATCTCATGACTGAAGATGAATGGGCCCCATTGATTGAGACTAATTTGATTGGCACCTTTCGAACTACGAAATCTGTTTTGCCAATTATGATGGAAAAAAAGGCTGGTAACATAGTGAATATTTCTTCTTTGCTCGGAATGCGAGCCATACCGGGTGTTCCCCTATCGGTTTATGGCGTAACCAAGGCGGCTGTGATAATGTTTACAAAGAGTATAGCGGTCGAATACGGCCAATACGGAATACGTTGCAATTGCATAGCACCGTCTACGATCCGTACCCAAAGCATTGAGCCTTACCTGGAAGATGAAGAGGCTAGGATTACGCTTGAATCGTCCTTCCCGCTGCGGAGAATAGGTGACGCAGAGGACATTGCTG
>JAATVT010000252.1 GCA_014523685.1 Nitrososphaerales archaeon TH5893 | reverse complement strand
CCTGTTCCCGCGTCCATTGCAATGACATTTCCCATCTTATCATGGCCTATTACAATCTTCCTCTCAATACCATTGGGCAATGTAACTTTACTAATGCTACTTCCCCATGAGGTATCCCAATCATGAGAATCTGGTACAATTACATCCAATACAGTACCATGTGCAACGAATGGAGTGGCCCAGATCAATTTGCCGTTTGTAATATTTACCGCAACCATGTGATTTGAATATAGATTTGGCGTTTGTCTTGAGCTTGCATTAAAGTTTGGTGAAGCACTTCCTAGTGGTATATACAAAATGCCCGTGTCTGGATCCAGAGAACCACCTGACCATGCCGTTGCCCCGCCATTAGGTGGAGTTTTTCCTGGTTTGATCCATTCTCCAGCAGTTGTTTCAAGATTCCATATTGTCTCACCGCTAGTACGATTGAGCGCAGTTATGTTCCCTCTTACTAATCCTGGACCTGGAGGAAGGCCACTACCTCCAGAACCCGCTATCACATAATCTCTCCATACAATAGGGGGAGCGTCAATGCTATAACCTACTTTGGGATCGCCCAAGAGGTCCGATTCCCATAATAACTTACCATCTGACGAGTTAATTGCTATAATAGTGGCATTTGTTGCTGTACTTGCAAAGATTGTCCCAGAATCATAAGCCAGACCCATAGTTGGCCCGCCACCCGCACCAATATTCCAGATAGTATGTCCTGTTCTAGTATCAAAAGCTATTACATTGCCCGCATAGTCCTGGACATAGCCTTTGCCTTCATTGATTATAGGGGGATCCTGGATTTCATATTCATTAAGCCATCTCCACTTAACTTGGAGTTCGTCTACATTATCCTTCCCAATTGTTGTTTGATTGCTACTTCGGGTACCATATAAGTCATGATTAATTAGGACCCAATTTTCCTTATTCTTGTCTACAAGAGTCATATTGTCTGATGAAGAAGTTGATTCTTCAACTACCAACTCTGACTCCAAATTGAGATCTAGAGAGGCTGTTTGGGCACTCGTAGGCCCAATATATCCTATTGAAGTCAATAGTGATATTGTGAGAATGAAAGAGAGATGTGTCTTAGACCACATTGAATTTATTCTGAAATATAACGTATTTCTTAAATAACACTTTCTGAATTTTGTTCCTAAAATAACGATACACATCTCCTGAGGTTCTGCAGTTTAGTAGACCAAATCATTCTAGCATGTTTTGGTCGAAACATTGGAGTGTTTATGAAAATATGTTAAATCGGTTGGGAGATATACAAGAGTGTCAATTTATTAAATTAAATGTCTTGATCGATCCTTATTGGGCTAGTATTTTCTGCTGCAAACTGACTGACAGCCGGAATGTTCTTGTTATATTTATTACAATTTAATACTATGATCCCTTGCAATTCTATACTCATTCAATTTCCTATGTCTGTCTTTTGTCTCTTTCTATTGTCTCCTACTGATTATATCATCTAATATTGTCAAATCGAAAATATTTGAAAGGTCAAGCTCGCCTCTTACATTCTCTAAATATCCCAATTTGTATGCGTTGTCTGCCATCTTGAATAAAGACTCCTTAATTGGATCGTACGTAAACTCCAGTCTCGTCATTGCATCTCTTATCTCGTCTTCAGGAATAGTTTTACCTGTAATTTTCCTGAGTGCTTCATTAAATGCAATAATTGATTGATCTTTATTTTCATTTATCCATATCGTTTCGTTAACATGTGCCTGTAAAAGTCGTTCTATTATATCTGGATTCTCATTAAGATAGTCAGTTCTTGCTATTATATTTGCAGTTACAAACTTTCCGTCTGGTGGCCAGAGTTCTCTTTCGTCTACAAGTATTTTTCCATTAGCTTCCTTTACAAGCCTTGTGGCCCATGGTTCTGGAACCCATGCTCCGTCAATATCTTTTTTTAACATTAAAGTTAGGATATCTGCTGGTGCAACAGGTACTACGGTTACATTTCCACCTTGTTGTATTGTTTTAAACCCATTATCTGATAAAAATTTTCTTAAAGCAACATCCTGCGTATTGCCAAGCTGAGGAGAAGCATACTTTTTCCCCCCTAAGTCTTTCACAGAATTTATTCCAGAATCATTTCTTACCACAAATGATGCTCCACCGCTGGTTGCCCCTGAAATGATTCTAAGCCCCTGTCCATCCGAAGCTAAATAGCCATTAATAGCTGGATTTGGTCCAACGTACGCTACATCTATTTGACCCCCAAATAATGCCTCTATTGCTGAGGGTCCTGCACTAAAGACAAATGGTTCTATGCTAACACCCTTGTTAGTATCATTGGCATTAGCGTTCAAAATTTTTTGGAAATCGCCTCCTTGTTGTAGACCGATTACTGCCTGAGCATGATTGAGATTGGGGAAATATCCTATCCTCAATGTTCTAGACTGCGGACTAACTTCACTGTTGCTGTTGTTATTTGTTCCTTCACTATTATTGCCATTACTATTATCTTCGGTTAAATTGAATAAAGTGACTCCACTATTCCCGTACTGTGTGCTAATAATTACGGCGATAATTATACCCGCAGATATTACGAACTTAGATTTTGTCTTCATAATTTTAATTTTTTCCTTATTGATATTTTAAAATATTCTTAAACATGATTGTGGAGCTAAATATTATCTAATACTATTGTGCATGAATATCGGGTGTATGTATAACCTATGCATAAACCTTTCACAAACAATTTGTAATGAATCTCTCTGCTTGGTTATGAATAATGCTAATAATTTTTAAATAATGTGCCAAGAATATATATTTCTCCTAATTGTGTAACCTTTTAACACTTCTGGAAATTTAATTGCTACTTTTCAGGCCGGGAAGTGGTAACTTGAATGGTTTCTACTATCCACCATACATTCATTCATATTAGGAATAGGTTTCATCGGGTATGAAATAGGTTTATGAGTTACGGTACACAAAGAAGAGGGGCTGGCGATAATAGGAATTTTGGGTCCAAGCCAGTTGAGGTTGGAAAAGAGTATGATGTCCAAGTTACAGAGACAAGTTATAAAGGCGACGGTGTTGCCCGTGTTCAAGGCTTTGTAATCTTTGTTAAAAATGGAAGAACAGGAGAGAACGTAAAGGTAAAGGTGAATTCAGTAGGAAGCAGGTTTGCGATAGCTGAAATTGTTAACTAATAATAGTGTGATGTGCAGTTAGGACTGGATTACGGTCCGAGTTCCGCAGTAAGTCTGTTGTCTTCTATTTGATAGTGACTAAGCTAAAAAATTTAGCCATTTTGATATCATTCATAGGACATACAATACAAATACTTTAGTTTTTATGTGCATCGGTTGAGAAATCAATGAATTAACATGATAATGATAGCAACATATATGAAAATCTAGAGCAGGTTAATAGTGATTATGTTATAGTAAGAAAAATGTTATAACTAACAGATATAACTTCTGGGTCTGTAATACATAATATGTCTTCTTACTTGGCCAAATATTCTTTTGTAGCGACGTATCTAATTTTTGCTCTGATTGTGATGTCGAGTGTGTTTCCACTCACAGAGCAATATCAATCCTTTCCTTCAGACAAAAACTTTTCTATGATAGGACAAGTAAAAACCGCCTTGGAAATAATCAGCAATCTTTTTGCAACTCGTGAAGTCAATAAGAACAACCAGGTTTTTGCATCTTCTGAGACTGCATCTTCATTACCTACCAATAATTCCAATTTCAATTTGTCATCATTGTGGGATTCAACTTCGAAAATTCCATCGAGATCTAATTCTATAGAGTACAATGCGAGGATCTTATGTGGTACAATTGTCGGAGAAGAAGGTCCTCTTAGACCAGGGCATTACAATTCTGACATCAATATTTTCAATAGACAGAACTTTCCGGTTTCCTTCTTCTGGAAAACTGTCTTAACTTCAGATCTCCAAGACGAAAAACATAAACAAGAAGAACAAAATAGCAATTTTATACTCATGGCTTTAGGTCCAGGAAACTCAATCAGCATTAGTTGTAATGACATAAGACAGTACCTTCCTGTGGATTCTAATGAAAACTCTAGCGATACAGATTTTCTTGAAGGGGTATTGACAATTAGTGTTGAGCTTGATCCATCTATTCAAGGAGCACTATCATCCTCATTAGCAGACAATAGCACTGGGGAGCGATCACAGCTCCTATTACCGTCATCATCAAATCAGGAATTAGAACCTAATGCAAATATATTAAGTGTAGATGCTATCTATACTGTAAATGCTTTAAAAGTCCCTAGTAGAGAGTTAGTGCTACAATTAATCGAGTATAGCATTACCAAGCAAGATGAAGGCGGAAAGATCCCAAGTGATATGATATCCAAGATACTTAGTGTTACGGTTCCCATAAGAACTAATGAGACTTTAAATCCTG
>JAATVT010000251.1 GCA_014523685.1 Nitrososphaerales archaeon TH5893 | reverse complement strand
CTGGGTTAGAAGAAGAAGAAATCCTTGGGTTATATTCAATGGAAGAAGAACTAAAGTATTTGGTAAGAGTAAATAAAATGATTATAACAAAAGAAAGTGTAAAAGACATTAAATATAAGATGATAGATTTGGAAGGGCGGAAGTTACACTTATCCATATGAGTTTCGAGCGAGACTCAAGAGGAAGACAATACAATAATACGAGAGATACTTTGCAACTCCAATAATCCTTGATAGAACGAAATGTTACGATTAGAGGATTAAGAATTGGACTAATTTTGTAGCTTTAGAGTTCGTTCCGCCATTTCTGGTAAAAGAACAACATTACAAATACATTCGAAACCGGTTTGGACATCAAGATACGCTGGCAACTTATTACGATGGTGTCCATAAAATCAAGGTTCAGGAAGGGAGAAGATTTAGAATCTGCTCAGCTGCAATCAATCCTACTTGTTATTTTGATTCTTTATTCATCATTTTTGGATGTTGAACTACGCTTTTGATGCTTTTTGGGGTGCTATGTCAATTTACACTCGGATCCCGCAAATTGTCGGCCGCTGAAACCATTAGGTATCGTTCTACAATTGAGTTTGAATCAATTTAAGATAACAAGTAATTTACAATTCAATTTGCCAATAATGCCTATGAAAAGGTTAAATTCGGTATTAAGGTTGTTCAGAGTATACTGGAAATGCAACCCTGTGGAGACATAGATGCAGGCTATAGAATAGCCATCATTTTTTTAAAGCCCAGAGGGCTTATCCAGATTTTTTCGGGTAGTTATAGGTGTGCCATTTGAATCTTGAGCTCTTGCTTACATTGGTTGTTCTCGTAATACTAGTTACTATAACGGGGATTTTTGTAACGTGGTTCTACTTCCTAGTTTACATGCTAAAATCATTTAGAGAGTCCCCTAAATTGCAACAATTTATAGATTCTTCGACTAGAGCGTACACCAAGATTAGTGTAATTGTACCAGCAAGAAATGAAGAAAAATACATCGCTAGATGCATTGATTGTTTAATCAAGCAGAATTATCCTAACTTTGAAATAATTCTTATTGATGATTCATCTGAAGATGGAACTTGGAGAATCATGCAGGAATATGCGGCAAAATATAAAGGGTTAATCAAGGCATTGAAATGCGAGTTCAAGCCAAACGGTTGGGTAGGAAAGAACTGGGCCTGTTATCAAGGATATCTACATTGCGAGGGCGATCTCTTGTTGTTCACAGATGCTGATACTCAATATAACTTTCAAGTTCTTAAGTTAGCTGAATATTATCTGTGGCTACAGCAAGCCGATGCTGTTACCGTCATTCCGAGATTTCTTTGCATAGATTTATGGACCAAGATTACATTGCCAATGCTATCTGTTTTCCTCCATACTCGACTTTCTGCGTTGCGTGTGAACAATCCAAGGACAAAAACTGGCTATTTTTTCGGCAGCTTCTATTTGATCACTCGTTCCTCCTATGAGGCAGTAGGGACTCATAAAATTGTAAAGCATGAGCTCGTAGAGGACGGTGCTCTAGGAGCTGAACTGAAAAGAAAAAAATTCCTAATTAGAATGGTAAGGGGCGAACCATACGTAGCTGCACTCTGGGCGAGAGATCTCCACACACTGTGGCATGGACTACGCAGGCTCATAATTCCCATATATTCACAGAACAAAAACGGAACAATACTTATTACAACAGCGATTCTTTTTCTGTTACTTGGACCTTTCATACTTTTACTACTGTCAATATGGTTATCCTTCTCTCTTTCATGGGTATTTCCCAAATTAAACACAGCTGATAATCTTCATATGTTAGATAAGATTTTGACAACTATCTGTGTTTCAACGGTTGTTCTGATGTTTGTATGCAGTACTGTCCAGTCAAGGTTAGGTATGTTTCAGAGTTCGATTTACGCCCTATTTTGTCCATTGGCAGTTTCTATCATAAGTTCAAGCTTTGTTTCATCCCTAATTGAGGCAAGGAAAGGTGGGGTAGTGAAATGGAGAGGAAGGGAATATCATGTGACCGAAAACTCTAACACCATTTAGTGAGAAGGTACAATAGGCTAATCTTGGATACTTGTGCTGGGTTGAAATTGTTTATTAATAATGAATGGATGTTATTATGCCAAGAATAAGAAAGAATGTTTTCTGATAATTTGGTATCCACAGTATCAATTCAAGAAATTCTCTCCAAGGGCGTAGAAGGAAGATCAATTTCGAGAGCAGAAGCATATGAGCTAATGAGATCTGATGAGGATAACATCATTATTTCTGCTGCCAGAAATATTCGGAATAACAATCGCCTTTCCGATATTATTACTTATTCAAGAAAGGTTTTCGTTGATCTTACAAACTTGTGCAGAGATTCGTGTTCTTATTGCACTTACAAGAAGGATCCTTACGACAAAGCGGCCAAGATGCTGATGCCATCACAGGTACTTGCACTGGCCGAACTTGGTAAAAAGTTCAAATGTACCGAAGCATTGCTGGTCACAGGTGAGAGGCCAGAGCATAAGTACGTGGAGGCCAGAGATTGGCTGAAGACTCTTGGTCATACCTCAACGATTGAATACATAGCAGAGATAAGTGAAAAGGTCTTGAGCAAGACCGGTTTGCTTCCTCATACGAATGCTGGAAGCTTGACCAAAAAAGAGATGTCCTTATTAAAGGACACTAATGTTAGCCTAGGCATGATGCTTGAATCTTCTAGTCCGAGATTGGGTCTAAAAAATATGCCTCATCATTATGCGCCGAGTAAAAACCCGAAAACCCGTATAAGAACTTTAGAAGATGCAGGGCAGTTGAAAATTCCCTTCACAACAGGATTATTATTAGGTATCGGGGAATATGCAGAGGAGATTATTGATTCTCTGTTTGTGATAAAGGAGATAAACGAAAAGTACGGTCATATCCAAGAGGTAATATTGCAGAATTTCATGCCTAAGGCAGGCACCGAAATGGAAAACGCAAATCCGATTGGATTGAATTACTTTCTCAAGATAATTGCTGTTGCAAGAATTATTTTACAAGATATGAATATTCAGGTCCCACCTAATCTTAATCCAGGTATCTTTGGAAACTTCCTGGATGCCGGTATCAACGACTGGGGTGGCATCTCCCCCGTGACCATCGATTACGTTAACCCAGAATTCCCTTGGCCAACAATAGATACCGTTAGAACTACAACCCGTAGTAAAGGCTACAACTTGAGGGCCAGATTGCCTATCTATCCTGAATTCGTATTCAATATGGACTCAGGTTACGTGTCGGAGACGATCAGGGGATATATCGAACCAATTTACGATTCATCGGGTCTCGTAAGAGAGGAACTAATAAATTGACATTTGATTCTCTCCTAAAAAACGCTGATCCGATAATTTCATCGGCCTTGGACCTTGCACTTGATGAGAAAGATCTTTCAGAGGACCTAGCCGCTGAATTACTTGATTGTAAGGGGGTGGAAATGAGCATGGTGCTTATGGTGGCGGATGAGCTCCGGAGGAGAACAATAGGGAACCATGTGACATACGTTGTAAATAGAAATATCAATTTTACGAATGTCTGTATTAAGCGATGTGGGTTTTGCGCTTTTAGCCGCGACTTCAGAGAGGAGGAGGGATATAACCTTCCGATCGAAGAAATTGTAATTAGAGCGAAACAGGCTTGGAAATTAGGGGCGACTGAAGTATGTATCCAAGCGGGGTTACCCCCAAAAATGGATGGCCATCTTTATATCGATATCTGTGAAGCTATTAAAAAGGAGCTGCCTGATATCCATATACACGCATTCTCCCCGGAAGAGATTCTTTATGGCGCCAGAATGTCATCTATTCCAGTTAGGGAATACATGAAAATGCTAAAAGAGTCGGGCGTCGGAAGCCATCCGGGAACTGCTGCCGAAATACTAGATCAACAAATAAGAGATATCATTTCCCCTGGACGAATAACGGTAAAAGACTGGATTACAATAATTAAATATGCACATTCGATTGGTATTCCTACTACGAGCACAATCATGTACGGGCACGTAGAGACCTCCAAAGACAAAGCAAAGCACTTGGGTCTATTGCGAACAATTCAAAAACAAACAAGGGGGTTTTCAGAATTTGTTCCTCTGAGCTTCGTTCACACTGAAGCCCCTATGTATAATCGCGCAGCTATCGATAATATTCGTCCCGGACCGGATGGGAACGAGGTGCTCAAAATGCATGCAGTCGCTCGAATCTTCTTGCATAGATACATTAACAACATTCAAGTCTCTTGGGTTAAAGAAGGCGTAAGGATGTCTCACATCCTGTTAGGGACAGGAGTGAATGATTTCGGGGGAACTCTAATTAATGAAAGCATTTCGACAGCCGCAGGTGCTTCATACGGCCAAATTTTGAAACCAAAAGAGATTCGATCCGTAATAAGATCTGCAGGAAAGATTCCTGCACAAAGATCAACTACCTATAGATTACTAAGAGTCTACGATAATGAAAAGGAAGGTGAGTTAGAATCCCTTCTTGACAAGACTGATGCTACTCAATTTGGATCCTATCACGAGCTTATCAAACTAGACCAGTTCAGATATAGAAAAAACAATTCATCTAATAAATAATGATAAGCCTAAAAGCCTAGACACTACTCTTCCATTATAAGCATTGTGAGTGTTGATTTGACTCCCTTCATTCTACGAATTTTTGTGCTTATGAATTCCTTCAGTCTGTCCATGGTTGGGGCCTCAACTTTGAGCAAAATATCGTAAACCCCATAGATTGTATAAGCGTCATTAACTCCTGGGACGACCTTCATTTCATCTGCCAGAGTTGTTTCATATCCGAGCTCGGCATTGACAAGCACAAATGCTCTAGGCATGCCCCTATATTGAAATCTCGCATTAATAACAGTTAGTCGTTTGAAATTGGGATATTAAAAACTAGAGCGTGGGAGTGTAACATTAACAAATACGCATCCGACTTTAACCTTAATTTTAAATTCAATTCTGGGCTGTGGTGAACTATACAAAAGTTCACCACAATGCCATGAACTTCCGTTAGCACTAAAAAGTTTCACGGACATAAAAGGGACAGATTAAAGTACATTTGTGCTAAATCGTTAGACTACGGCTTCTGCCCTAGTATGAGATTTCGTGAAATACAAATTTTGTACATATAAAGGGGCCAATTAGAAATCTAAAAATATTCTATTCAAGGCAGTGACAATTGACAGTTGACAAGACAGGACAAGATAAGACAAATAGATATTCTTTTTTATTAAAAGGTATACATTATCCAACGAGGAAAAGTAATACATGGGGGACTCGTCAACAAAGGTACAGAACTTCATCCTAAGACTTTGGGGCGTTCGATATCAAGTCAAAGAAGTTCAGCGCTCGATTGTCTTCTATACTATGATGCTCGATTTTAATCTGGACCAGCAAAATTTGCCTGCTTTCGGTCAGGTTTCGATCGGCAATCTCAAACTTATTCTCAGCGGTCCCGGAGCCTCGGGTTCTCGATCGATGCCCGATGGCCGTCAGCAAGAGCCTGGTGGATGGAATCGGATAGTCCTCAAAGTACAGGACTTGCCTGCACGTATTGTCGAACTCAAGAAGAAGGGAGTGCATTTCAGAAATGAGATGGAAGTCGGTCCCGGCGGCAGACAGATCCTATTGGAAGACCCAGATGGTAACCCGATAGAGTTATTCGAGCCTGCCCAGTGGTAAGGAGGAGTAATTTCGGTACAGATTTTATCAGGACATCAGATAGGTCTATTCGATTATTCTATATGATATGAAAGCACATCAAGCAAAAAAAGGAACAAGACAGGTTCTTAGTATCGGTTACTAAGAACCTAAGTACAATGTGAGTTTGTATTAACGGGTAGTACAAACCTAGGAACAAAGCAACTTTTACCGGCGGCCGGTAAATGATCATAAGAAAGGCTATTTTATCGGAATCGAATGAAATAGGTCATGAAATTTATTTTGATGGGACAACTTCATGTGTGACTTACTCCCAATACTGTTCCGAGTACTTCATCATCTGGTTCAACCCCACGATTAAGCCTAGACAGTGTACTTGCTAGTTGGTCGATTATATACCGACGCCATGATAAGTGAGGTTAACCCAGAGATCCGTGGGTAAAGTTTAAGAACCGTTACCTGTGTTTTCTTGGTACAAAGTGGATGAAGCCGTCGACTGAAGTTATTCGCCATAAATGGATGACACTAGAACATAGAGGGGTGGCCTTTCCACCGGAACATCATCTCCGAGGTATATCTATATCGATAGTGGGAGAGAAATTTTCTCTTAACCAAGAACAAGAAGAGTT
>JAATVT010000044.1 GCA_014523685.1 Nitrososphaerales archaeon TH5893 | reverse complement strand
TACTAGTGTGACAGATACCAACGAAAGTAATGCAGTGATAAGAAATATCAAATAGTAGGATTGGGGGGAGGGAAATGTCCCAATATTCCCACTAGTTCCAATGACTGAAATTTGATTCATTTGCATGATTATTCCCGCAATTGCTGGACCTATGGCTCCTCCAATAAGATTAAGGAGAACAGTTGTTCCTAATGAGGTCCCACTTAGATATCGGGGTGTTGATTCTAGAACGATGCTAAAGGCACCTACCTGTATTAGTGATAATCCAGTTGCAATTATAGCAAGTGTTCCTGCAACTAATGGGGGGCTATAATGAAAAAAGAATAGACCGAAGAACCCTATGGCGGCGATCAGGCTGCCGATGAGCGTAGGCTTTATTCTTCCGAGCTTTGATATAATAAAACCTGAAAAGGGAGCGAAAACTAGGAACATAATCATAAATGGGAGCTGAATATTTGCGGTAGCGATGGGATCGCCGCCAAATCCTCCAGCTGAAACAGGACTTCTTACCAAAAAAGGTATAGTTTGATATACGGTGAACATCGAAAGAAAACTTATCAATAACAATATGTCGGGAGTAAGAATCATTTTATTCGCTATCAATTTGAAATCTATTAGTGGTGACTTTTCTCTTCTTTCTATGATTAAAAATATCACCAATGAGATAGAACCTACGCTCATGAGGACGACGACAATTTGCGCGTTATTGTAGGCTGGAGTATCACCAATCTTCCCAATTTGGTCATTTTCAATATTACTATTATCATTTAAAGTCGTCTCCAAATAAGAAAGAACTATTAGAAACGAGGTTATTGTAACAGCAAGAGCTATTGCACCTTTTATATCAATACCCTTTATTCCCTTATTGGTAACGACTCTTGTCTTGCCATTATTATTTCTGTTTCGAGGGGCATTACCATGGTCATCAGCACCTACGTAAGTCGACTTAGCTATGTTCTCTTTCACGTCTAAGTCACTAGGTTTGTCGTTACTCTTAGCTGGATCGATATGCCCTAAGGTCTGATATTGAGCATCATTAATGGATTTGTTAATTATGACCCAGAGAATGATAGAGATAGGTATTATTGAAAAAAAAGTGGCCCGCCAACCGAAGCTTTGAATTATGGTTCCTCCGACAGCCAGTCCTACTACGGACCCAGCTGCGAACATAGCGCTGAAGGTTCCCACGCCTATCGCCAGTTTTTCTGGGGGGAATTGATCTCTTACGATTCCAAAGGCTATTGGAAACATGGCAATACCAACCCCTTGAATGATTCTTGAAAATACTAAGAAAGTTATATCCGGTGATAGTCCCCCTATTGAGATTCCGACAATATATATTATCATTATTATAACAATAATCTTTTTCCGTCCATAGATATCGGATAACTTCCCCCCAATTGGTGTCATAACTGCTCCAGCTATTAGGTACGAAGTAAGTATCCATGCCGAAGTATTGTACGAGATATTAAATTCTCTAATGATATCGGGAATAGCTGGTAGTAACATGGTTTCCCCATACATTGTGATTAATATCGTAGAACCTAGGACAGCTAATGTTTTCCATGCAGAGACGGATATTCTACCATTCATATTATCACTTGATAAATTAAGGATCCCGGCTCGTTAGATGAAGACTTAATTTGCATATGTTCTATCTTCTCTTTTTTGTCTACTATCAATAATAACTTACGACTCCTATATTTTATCTATATTATTTCATTTATTTGGTTTAGAATTTGATTAAGAGAGGGAATCAAACAAGAGCTTTTCAGAATTATCTTTTAATATTTCAGCGTTCATCCAAATCACTTCATTCGGGCTACCCGACCCGTTTCATTGTTTAATCAGACTATCTTCTAATTGGGTTTTTGCTTTTAACCTATGCTAGAAGACAAGATTGAGGATGGCTGTAAGGAATGTAAGCGCAGATCATTTTATCATAAATAAGGACCATGTAAATAGAATTTCATTATACTAACAGGGATACCATTGTATGTGTTTTGCTTGACCTGTTAGATAACGATAATAAGGACAGTTTTCTACCTCTGATGACACACATTGACATCCTCAATTGGTAAAATTATGACGGAAAAATTAGTTACTATTGCAGCGTCGAATTCAGCACAGGAGGCTGCAATAAAAATGAAAGAAAATAATACAAGCTCGCTCGTAGTTATTGACGAGACTAATAAAGCAGTAGGTATAGTAACCGAAAGAGATCTAGTGACTAGTGTATGCGTTCATGATGCAAGAAGCAAGACCTTTAAACTCGAACACATAATGTCATCCCCCGTAGTCACAATAGACGCCCTGTCATCTGTTGAAGTTGCTGCTGACATAATGACTCAGAATGGTGTTCGACATCTGCTTGTTGCTGAAGATGAGGATATAAACAAACCACTTGGCATAATTTCCACAAGCGATTTTGCCAGATATTTAACGGAAAACCTAGAAATAGAGGATTCAAAAGCTGCGATATTGGACGCGTTGAATAAAGAAAATAAGAAAAATGAATGAAGTATCTGTCAAGTGGGGGATACAATTGACTCAGATTTGGTAGTATTTACATCAGTGTACATTTAGACTCGGACACAAGACATACACAAGGTTTTCATAAGTGAGAAAGCTATGCATTGCATTTATTTGGATTCAGTAATAATTGAATTGCCTACAATTTAAGATACTGATAATTATCTAGCAACATTTTCCCCCAATTTTGATCTCGATAATTCCCTTCTAAAGAGAAAACCAATCATGGGATTGATAAGAAAAGGGATTGTATGCTTCAGCCAGACTCCAGCCCTCATATAGAATGGAACAATTATCTCAAGACGATGAGAATTCGCTGCGGCAAGAACGGCATTTGAGACAGTATTTGTTTTGAGCATAAATCCATTGTAATATGGAATTCTCCCACCAAATGAACTATTATTAAAGAAGTTTGTCTTTACACCCATGGGACTAACTACCGTTAACCCTACACCGGTTCCATGTAATTCTTGAGACAAAGACTCAGAAAACCCTAATACCGCATATTTCGAAGCGCAATATGCCGATAAACCGGCTACTCCAAAACTCGCAGCTACCGAAGCAAGATTCACAATATGTCCTGATTTTCTTGCAATCATGGAATCTAAAAATACCTTAGTACAATAGACCACGCCCAAGTAATTTGTAAAAGTAACTGATTCTATCTGCTCGATACTTTGCTTTTGCACCTTTCCATATAACCCAAATCCAGCGTTATTTACCAAGATATCAACATGACCACACTTATCCAAAATTTCCCTTCCCATCTGTTCAACTTCTGACTTTTTTGATACATCGCATGGATAGATGATTGTCTTAATGTTGAATTTTCTACTTATTGTTTTTTCTAGGTCTTCTAAATTTGATCGTGAACGAGCGACGAGTATAATACTCTGAGCTCCTTGCCCTGAAAAATCAAGAGAGACCTGCCTCCCTATCCCAGAAGAAGCACCCGTTACTAATACAATCTTTCCTTCGAATTTGTTTATTGCATGATTTGTTCTAATTTGCTTTTTCATTTAGTTTATCTCCTCATCTACTTTCATTATCGGGATCAAACCTTCCTTCTTGCTTCAATATAATTTTGTTTGCAGAAACGCGAGCACCTTATTAGATCAATCATAGAATCACCATTGTACCGAAGTATGCCCCAGATCAGGCTAGAAGTTGAGCTGAAATGAATTGCATACATGTTCTGGGTAATCTGTACTTTTTGTTCCCATCTAAGATTATCTCTGATTATTGCCCGGATGGATAGATGGTTTCATATTGCATACTTTCACTGGATCCGATGATTCATGCTAAACGGAATCGGATTTTTTTCTATAAGTATCACTGTCTTTACCAAATGATCGGAAGAAGAACCCACTAAAAACCATAATAGCTGCCAGTGCTGAAGCAACGATGGTTCTATCAGGGGGTAGACCTAATACAAATGCTATTACAAACACTATACCGGCTGCGACTGCAGCCAATGGCACCCAATTTCTTATAGCCTCTGAGGATCGATTGGCTGTCTTCATATCATCTTCATGCGTACTTCAGCTATATAACAGATAACTAGCTATCATATTTCTTTTCAATATAGAATCAACTATATTGGTTGAACTGAATTTAAGACAATTAGGCTTCTGCCTATCATTGCTTGGGCTTTAGTGAATCTAGCGTTCCATATGCATTATCGATTTTCTCATTTCTAATATCGTACTAAAAGATGATTGTAATAGTTTCTACGGTTTATTCAATGTGTCAAATGCTAGCCCGTTTGTAATTAGAACGCACAAGCAAAATGTCAATTTGTTATAGAGAAATAAGTGTCCCAATTGCATGAACCAAAGAACCAAATCCAAAATTTTTTGCTAATTACAAACAGTTCCAACTTGGATTATGTTCAATGAAACATTGTAATTCTAAAAGAGGGACAAAATACAAGATGAAAAAGGAGCAACTGAATCTAAAAGTAAGAATCAATAGTACTGTTATTTTCAACGAATAATGTAAATGATGAAACACCTAGAGCTACAAAATGAGGGTTCAGATAATAAATAATCAATTAATACTAAATACTAATGGAGCTATGAATATTCATGGCCTCCGAACTCCATAACTCTTATAATATTGATAGGAATGAAATCGTAAGAATCCCGATAGACGTTCGTAATAAAATTGAAGGTAGTTTGACTCTACCAACAGAACCGAAAGGGATTGTTATATTCGCCCATGGAAGTGGAAGTGGCCGACATAGTCCCAGAAATAAGTATGTTGCTCAGGTATTAAATGAGAGTGGTATTGCTACTTTATTAATTGACCTTCTTACACCTGAGGAAGAGAAGATAGATAATATTACCAGAGAACACAGATTTGACATTGATTTACTTTCAAGGCGACTTATAGGTGCAACTGATTGGATATCACAACGTACTGAACTTTCAAAATTAAAGGTAGGATACTTTGGTGCTAGTACGGGAGCTGCGGCAGCTTTGGTAGCGGCAGTTGAAAGAGCAGATCTAGTGTATGCTGTTGTATCACGTGGGGGTAGGCCAGATTTAGCTACCTCAGATATTCTAGTTCGTGTTGAGGTTCCAACCCTATTGATTGTAGGAGGAAATGATAAACAAGTTATTGACTTAAATGAAAAAGCGTTGAAGCAGCTTACGAAGATAGAAAAAAAGAAAAAGCTTATAACGATTCCTAAAGCTACCCATCTATTTGAAGAGCCAGGAGCTTTAGAAGAAGCGGCAAAACATGCAAGTGGCTGGTTTCAGTGCTTCTTTTTAGAGGAGAAAAGATAGCATTAGTAGAAAATAATATCAATCTAAGATTTAAATTATTTTTCAGTAATCTCTGATCTTGTTATCCAACAATAAGTTCTGACGGTTTCCCCCGATATTCTTACTGTTTATCATGATACATGTCCTAATCTTATCTTGTAAGTTTCTTTGAAATGGCCACCTGAATCCTGTCTCTAATCTCTCTCTGTGCTTTAATTACGAATTTATCAGTAGTTTCCTTTTCGTTGGGATTCTCTTGCTGTAATAGATCATATTCCCACTTGGTAGCTGATCGTTTGAAAATATCTTTTTCATCCCTATCTGATCTATGCCTTTTCATTATAGCTATATGTGATAGGTCTTCTCCAACTAAAGCTCCATGGAAATGTATTATATTAGCAGGTATACATACTGTATCCCATTCATTGAGAAATGTAATACTATCCATATCTACTTCAGAACTTAACACATTACCACCCTTCATTAGACCAATTACGCCTTTCCCATAGGTTGCAATTAAAATTTGATCAGATTCATGAAAGTGCAATGTGGTCAATGCACCGTTATGGAATGTAACGTGATACATTTCCTGTTCGGTTGAATTTCCTTCAGCTAGTACCTCTCTGATGGTCACTCTTCCAGTGAAATAGTTGCTGTTTACATTTTTCTCGATAGCAGTGTGTATATTATATTTCTGCATGGCAAC
>JAATVT010000250.1 GCA_014523685.1 Nitrososphaerales archaeon TH5893 | reverse complement strand
GATAAAATGTTTTGTTCGCTGATCAAATGCGTTCTGATACCTCCTTTCTTTTACTCGCAAGTCAGGCGGCTTTATTGGCCTTCCACAGGTTCATGAAGAGTTTGGGACCTTTGGAATAGATATTTATCATTTTGAATCAGGCAAGATCAAGGAAGGGTGGGAAGATGCATACAGGTAAAACATTCACTGCAGAAGTACAGAAAGATAGGACAACTAAAGGTTTGAAGTTAACGATAATGATCGTATCAATAATGGGCCTACATTATTTCCAATATCACCACCAACAGGAAACAAGGCAAAGCCGACAATACGAATAAAACGGCTAAAGCGTGATGACCCTATCAAAATGTTGAAGGGTACTTCTGCTATTCAAAAGAACTTGAAATCTGAAAGGGAGAAAACGGAGAAAGCTTTGAAGCTAAACAGTCTAATCTAGCAGAATAAAAATAAAAAAAGTGGTTGGTGGCAGTTATGACCTTTTTAGGAGATAACCTGCTTATCTAATCTTCGAATTCACACTCTTGCTCGCCTACACCGGCTTTGATTAGGTTCTGGCCACAGTTGAAGTTGGTTGAATCACCAGTTCCGGTGTTCTTTTGTTTCAAATCTTGATCTGTGTTGGTTTCGCTGCTATCTCCATCACTAGCATATGCTGCCATTGGAGTTGTTGAGAAAATTCCTGTCAATGCGGCTGCAGTTACGATAGCTGCAATCGCTAACAACTTTTGATTCATGTGTACCATACCTAACGTGTCAGATTATATCTCGGTTGAGAAGCTTTTGAAGGCTAGAAAAGAAATGTGAAATAGTCCATAAGAAATGTACTAATCTCTTAGTTATTTAGAATACATCATTTGTAGTCTTGTCTTCCTCGTTTGTTTTTGGGCCCAGGAATTTGCTCAATCTTTTTCTGTTGAGGGTTATATCATTTATCGAATAAGGAGCAACGACCGCAGCCATTCTTAGGGACTTTGTGGCCCTTGACAAGCCTTGAAGGGATACCATAAAGTCGATGATTTGTTGCTCTATAATCTTGGGATCCTGTCTTATGAGTTCGACCTTCTTTGCACCTACTAACTCCATGTATTTTTTCATGACATAGACATATTGCTGCCAGGACTCGGCTTGCTAGAGAGTTTACAAAGTTCTGATAAGCTCGCCCTACTAAAACGACACTACTCAATAGTTCAAAGAAGGAATATGTAGTTATTTAACCATACATACAAACAGTGAAAACCCCGTTTTACGATTTTCATGTCAGGTCCGGGGCTAAAATGATTAACTTCCATGGATGGAATATGCCCCTTCAGTATTCTGGAATTATTGAAGAGCATGTTAACACTCGACATAATGTAAGCCTTTTTGATGTATCCCATATGGGCCGCTTTGAGGTTCAGGGTGATGATGCTTCTGATCTGTTACAAATGTTATTAACAAATGACGTTTCAAAACTAGACAACAATCAGGCGATGTACTCGCCCCTCTGTAACTGCGACGGGGGAATAGTAGATGACGTTATAATCTATAGGATCAACAATGAAAAGTTCCTTCTTGTGGTCAACGCCTCCAATAGAACAAAAGATTTCCTGTGGGTTTCTTCACACTCAAAATCATCAATCATTAAGGATATCAGCGATACCACTGCACTAGTAGCCTTGCAAGGTCCACGAGCGATAGATGTTCTGGAAAGCGCTCTACCATTATTGAAATTGGCGAGTTTAAAGCCGTTCAGTTTTATAAGAGTGAATATTTTAGATTTTGGACAGGAGGGGTTAGATAAGATAGAGACGGAGAAATGGAGGAAAGAAACACAGGGAAAGCAAGAGGACGAAAAAAGTGAATTAGTAATTTCAAGAACCGGTTATACAGGGGAAGACGGATTCGAGTTGTTCTTTGATTCCTCACGAATCGACATTTGGGAAAAACTAATGCAGATTGGCACAGCATTTAATATTAAACCAGCTGGGTTAGGGGCACGAGACACTCTTAGATTGGAAGCTGGGTTTATGCTTTATGGTAGTGATATGGATGAAACAACTACTCCCATGGAGGTTCCCCTTAAGTGGACTGTGAAATTAGAAAAGCCTGCTTTTATTGGAAAGCAAGCATTAATGACTCGACCTATAACAAGAAAGCTCTTAGGATTTGAAGTTTCCGAAAGACGAATAGCGAGACATGGGAATACGATATTGATTGACGGACAGCCTTCAGGCTATGTAACTAGTGGAAACTATTCTCCAACTTTAAAGAAGTCAATCGGATTCTGTCTCGTGACTCCAAAGGTTTCCCCTGGGCAGGTTATTGAAATCGACATCGGAGGTAAAAAGTATAAAGCGACGATCTCATCATCTACTCGCTTCTACAAGCGAAAATAACATATTCTCAAGAACACCTACCAGACACGTAATGAGCGAAGGCGAGATTCGATTTTCAAAAGAGCATGAATGGCTAGCATTAAAAGGAGGAGGCATTGCCACCATGGGAATATCAGACTTCGCCCAGAGACAACTGGGAGACATTGTTTCAGTTGATCTACCGAAAGTATCGTCAGCCTATAACCGAATGCAACCGCTTGCGATCGTCGATTCAGTAAAATCGTCTTCTGACATATATTCGGCGGTAAGCGGAGAGGTTGTAGAAATCAACGAAGAACTAATAGAACATCCTGAATTCATAAATCAATCTCCCTACGAATTGGGATGGATAGTAAAAATTAAACTATCTAATATGAAGGAATTCGAACAGCTAATGTCTAAAAAGGAATACGATGTGTTTATAGGTGAATTAGAGAAAGGAGAGCAAGAATCTGCTGGCATGCGGCCAGACTGGCGGAAATAGTAAATACCGAGTCTATCATGGATTTTATACCCACAACCGACGCGGATAAACAGAATATGCTAAATCAGATTGGAGTAAAATCCGTGGATGACTTGATTCAGATCTTGAAACCACGTCTTCAGGATAAGCTGGGTCTCTCTAGGCCCTTGAGTGAACTTGAATTAGTCAACCAATTGAGATTCCTGTCTCAAAAAAACAAGCTCTTGAAATACTTCATAGGGGCTGGGTCTTACAATCATTATATTCCAGCTGCCGTAGCTCATCTGATACTGCGCGGAGAGTTTCTAACAGGTTACACCCCATATCAGCCTGAAATGAGCCAAGGGACGCTCCACGCTATGTATGAATTTCAAACTTATATCTGTATTCTTACAGGTATGGATGTATCGAATGGTTCTCTTTATGATGGTTCTTCCGCATTGGCAGAAGCAGCTTTATTATCTTCTTCGTATAAGGGGAGAAATTCCATTTTCGTTAGCAAAGGACTTAACCCAGAATATTTCAAGGTTTTGAAAACTTATTGCGAGGGAGCAGGACTAACAATCACCAATGAGTTAAACGAAGATACAGCGTGTGTTATCGCGCAAAACCCAGATTTCTATGGAAATATTGAGAATTTGCAATACCTCTCGGAGCAAGCACACAAGACTGGAGCTTTATTTATTGTTTGTGTTATTGAGCCTACTTCACTTGCTATTTTGGAACCACCCGGAAACTATGGTGCAGACATAGTAGTTGGAGAAGGCCAATCATTTGGACTTCCAATGAATTTTGGGGGCCCTTATCTTGGATTTATTGCAGTCAAGAACTTTCTATTTAAGAAAATTCCGGGGCGGATTTGTGGTATGACTACTGATATAAATGGAAACAAAGGCTTTGTGTTGACATTTCAAGCTCGTGAACAGCATATCAGGCGAGAAAAAGCAACGAGCAACATCACCACTAATGTGGCACTAATGGCGATAGCTTCGACTATTTACTTGTCTCTTATGGGAAGAACAGGTCTTGTAAGCGTTGCAGAATCGTCGTATAGTAGAGCACATTATCTTCGAGATAAACTTGAAAGTGTAGGGCTCACTACTTTAAACACGAAGCCATTTTACAATGAATTTATAATGCAAGCTCCCGTCGGTACCAGTAAGAGGATTCATTCGAACCTGCTTGGAAATGGAATTCTTGGGGGTTATGATCTAGGAGAAGATAAAATGCTAATCTGCTGTACTGAAATGAACCCTATTAAGGACATTACATCATTTGTATCCATTACAAAGGAGACAATCACTTAGATATGAAATTAATATTCGAGTACAACGAAAACGATTCGCAGCATATTTCTTCTATTCAAGACTTAGATGACAATGAAAATAACAACGAAGAACGGTTGGGGAAGTACATCCCAGTCGCGCTTCCCAACGGACTGCTGAGAAAGGAACTACCTCTTCCAAACGTGAGCGAGCCTACAGTTGTTAGACACTACACCAACATATCTCATCTGAATTACGGCATCGACATTGGATTTTATCCATTGGGTTCATGTACAATGAAATACAATCCCAGAGTTAATGAAGACATCGCAAGGCTCGATGGTTTTCAGAATCTGCATCCACTTTCACATGAAGACTGTAATCAAGGTTCTTTGCAATTGATGTGGGAATTGGAGCAGGACTTGAAGACTATCACAGGCATGGATGCTTTTTCGTTGCAACCTGCAGCTGGAGCTCAAGCCGAACTTTTGGGCGTCATGATGACCAAAGCATACTTTAGCCGTGAATACCAAAAACAAAGAACAAAAATAATCATTCCAGATTCTGCTCATGGAACAAATCCGGCAACAGCAAGCATGTGTAGATTTAAAACCATAACCATTCCGTCCGATACCCGAGGTAACTTGGATATAGACAAGTTCAGACAGGCCTTGCAAGATGATGTTGCTTTAGTAATGTTAACCAATCCAAATACTCTTGGACTTTTTGAGGAAAATATTTTGGAAATAAGCGATCTTGCTCATAAGAATGGAACGCTAATGTACTGCGATGGCGCCAATATGAACGCTATGCTAGGAATAACAAAGCCTGCAGATCAGGGGTTTGACCTCATACATTTGAATTTGCACAAGACATTTTCAACTCCGCACGGAGGAGGTGGGCCTGGGGCCGGAACTCTAGGTGTAAGGACATTCCTAAAAGATTATCTGCCATTGCCAAGAGTGATCAAGAATGACGGTAAGTATGTTTTTGATTATACCCAACGAAAGTCAATAGGAACGATGCGATTTTGCTATGGAAATTTTGGGATGTTGGTACGAGCCTATTCATACATTAAATCATGGGGTAACAATATAAGAAATGTGTCTAAAAATGCGATCCTAAATGCCAACTATCTTCTAAGCTTG
>JAATVT010000249.1 GCA_014523685.1 Nitrososphaerales archaeon TH5893 | reverse complement strand
ATCCTTTTCTTGTTATTCGTCACACGATTGCTATCGTGCTCACTCAGTTTAGGTTTTGGGGGAAATTCTGCGGGAATTCCTTGGTATATGAATCGTGTTTGATGAATTAGATCTTCCTCAAATGATTTGCTGTCATATTCTAATTTCCTCTTGCGAATGATAAAGGGAACCGGATTCTTAAGAAAAGTCGCGATTGAATTGGCCACGGTGTATGCGAAGTCCCTTAACGTAATTGCTATGTCGATAACTACCATAATTGTTGATGCCGATAAACTAAAGACTCTTGTTTGAATCGCGGATTCAATTTTTATGGCCTTAGATATAACTAGATCCAATCGAGTCACATTCCATATTCTTGTAGGTCCTGTGAATCTGTTCGCCTTCTCAAGGGTAGGTAAGGAATAATAGTAAATCAACTCTGCGTTCCAAGCCACAGTTGCCGCTAACTCTAGCATAGATTTCTTGATTACTACAATAATCAACCCTTTAAACAAATATCCTAGAATGAAAATGATAGAATCCTTTACAATTTTTACTGGATGTGAGGTTTTAAAAGAGAAAGGTGGATAGAAAGACAGGGGGTAATGGGGGAACAATAAAACCATTTTACATTCTCGTAAATCTTCATAGCCACCCATTTAAGCCTTATTAGTTAAATTGGCATGACCATTTTGTGCAATTTGGACAAGTATCTGTACATGGTAATTTATGGAAAAAGTTGTTCATAGTGCTGCAACCAAAGAACCTAACTCATGATCGGGATGAGAATCCCGATACGGATCCTTGAATCCTAATATTATCCCAGTAAGAGAATAATGTTTGGATGTATTCATTCGGTTAAAAGCATTTAAACTGACATTTTCTCAGGTAATTCCCTCTTCGGCTCTTAGCCATTGAAATAAATCGGATTTTTTCTTGGAATTGGATGGTGGCGTAACTCTTGTGAGTTTACGTCTCGAACGTCGGTTACACCACTTTGATTGATTTAATCAATTACCCATGATACTACCGGTATCAAATGGTAGAACGAATGGCATAGATTCTGGCTCTTCATTTGGAGCCTGTACTATGGATTCTATTTGATTGTTTACGATCTTTTCATTAAATCTCATTGACGGTTGTTGAGTTTCCAAAGGCTGTTGAGTTTCCAAAGGCTGTTGAGTTTCCTGAGCAATCATTCTTTCAATTGGGTCAGAATACCTTTGAGCGTGGGCACTGCTGGTGCTGCCTTCAGGATAAGCCAGAGTTGACGTTGTAGCAATTAATATGACGATTAATGAAATGCAGACTATCTTATTGCTCATATTTGAATCTAGAATCATGTTCAATGATATAAGAAATGTTCAAAACAGTATCTGTTTGGATATCTGTACCAAACTATACTTTCAAATACACTTGCAAATCCATACACAAATTGTATCCTGTTTTCGTTATCGTAGATTATTATGGCGAAGAGAAAAAGAGAGTGAGGTCAAAGTGGGGCTCGATGATTATGCAAGAAGTTCTACACGAAGAGCCAGAGTTATTTACCACGATTGGATTTACACTAATTTCAAGGGGATAGTCAAAATAAAGTATAATAACTCAGAATATAGGGAAGATTGTGATACCGAGTGGGAATAATATCAGCTTCATCACGGTCTATCTTCATGTTATGAGATTCAATGTTAGAATTTAATTTATCATTTTTGATCTAATACTATCTTACTCCTACGGGAGAGTATCTCAATTCAGTTTATGGAGGAGACATCATGGGGAACCTAGATGTCCCTATACCATAGATGATTAATAATCTCAGGATGTAGTAGTCAGATCTAAAGTAAGCGAGGAGATCTTGGCCTGTATATTTCAATCTTCAGCTGGAATGTCAAAACATTATTGGATATATCTTAATTAATTTGCTTAACCTATCGACCGAAATTTATCATGTTTGAATAAATGCATGTAAATCATGAATTAGAACAATCAAAAGATTGTGATAACACATTGATTACAACGGTCTATATCGAATCATACAGCTCTATTCTGTTAAAAGGTACAGTTTATCTAATGCATAATTCAAATAATTGGGTCAACCTGTCGTAGACCAATATAATGCGCAGGCCCTATTTAACTATCAGATGACTATTACAAAAATGATCAACTTGTTTAATTGCTGTTATAGTTGCCAGTAACAATTTGAGTATCGGTTAGGCCACATCCCTTGCACTGAAACTTCGTTACTTTTCCATTCTTTTCACGTTGTTCCATCACTTCGCCACAACACGGACACTTCATCTGGAACCCATCGTATTTGCCGACATTTAAGAATATCACTAAAGGAGGTTCTCGTCTTGGGGATTGTAGAAAAACTCATCCTTGAGTTCTGCCCTTTATTTTCAATACCGCTAAGATTTTGCTGCACTATTATTGGTCCATTACTTTCAATCTAGGATGAAATGTGATGGAGATAATTCCGCCCTATGAGTTCAGATCTAAAGATAATAGGGTCAAATTACGACTATTAGTCTCATATCGTATGGATCATTCATGGGTTGTTGGGTGTCATTTCGTTCATTTTTTGCAAGTGCTTGAGCAGTTCTTTAAGAATCATGATTTTTCTGCTTGGTTCGTTTGCATACTGGATGACTGTATCTAAGAATTCAGAAACAGGGGTAATTTCTTGTTCTCCGACAACTTCTATACCTCGATTTGTTATAATGTAGTTCTTCGGGCTCGGACTCTTTTGTATTCCGCTCAACAAGTAATTTTGGCTGGATGACATCGTAGAACTAGTCAGAAGATATTGTTCTCTAACTTTTTCTGTGATTATTGAAATCCTCTGATTTATGATTTCAATCATCTCATCAAGCTCACTAATCTGCTGAAGGATGTCGCTCGTATCCACCGTCATATAGGAGAATATGCATCTATCAGGCATAATAACAATCTTTCCTGTTCTTATGATAAGGATGTCGCACAGGATTAGGTTAGATATCAGTTCTCTTGTTGGCAATCATCATTCAGGTATTATGTTCTATCCATGATACATTCACTTTTAGAATTGTTTTGGTACAAAAAATTTCAGCAAGTATTTTTTACAGAATAACAGCAAATTAGAGAATTCTCGGCGCCCCTAAATTTTATGGTAGTTCCACAATCTAGCTATCAATACCAATTCTTCGAAAGGATGACTAATAATTAGAAGAATTCATGGTAAATCTAGGATGTATCTTGCATTCGCTTTATCAGTTCATGCTGTTCATGTAGTTTCCTATGTATCTCATCAATTAGTTCGTGCTGTTTATGAATCACTCGATGAATTTTACTATCCGCTCTTCTATTCAGCATGAGGATTAACAACCCTGTGCCCAATGCAATTATTACTTCTACCTCCTTATCTACAAATATCTCTGGCTCGTTAAAGAACAACAATACCGCGAGACCAATTATAAGTACTATTAGTCCTAGAAGCACCAAATTTATTTCATGCATAATTATCTTGTAAAATAACTGTTGTATTTACTTTTTATGATTATTAATCGGTGGGCTTCAAAAATTGCGAGATTCATTAAGGTCGAAGAATCTAAAACATGTCATAATGGGAATAGAAAGAGTCATGGGGCTCACGTGAACCTAAGGCCACGTTATGGCACTTTCGTCTCTTCCAAACTAATCCTAGTCAAGAAATCAAATCAAGAGAAAGAGATCGTGATAAAAATATTTCTCTCGTGGCTTAAAAATAGACAGAAAGGAGAAGAGTTGTGTCAAGATATCGACTATACTATTTGGTATGCCAGAAAAATGCGATTAGGAATCCTTACTTTTTACTTTATTTTATTCGCCGCTGATTCTAAGGCCCTGAATGATTCTATTTCATATTTGAACGCATCTGAATATAATTTTGATGATAGCGTACTTTCAAGGTCGTTGCTTGATTCCAAATTATTTCTGAAATAAATATTACTTTGTAGTTCTGACTCAAGGCTCTTGAGATATAATTCTTTTACATTTTTAAATTTTGCAGGAGCGTGCAGATTCTTTGCTTCAGTAATTAGTTCCTGAAATTTAGGCAGATAAGAATCGGTAATTGATATCATTGTTGTATCATTATTTTCTATCATCTGCCATTTCTTCACTTGAATATCGTAGTCATGAGTTAGTAAGTTTGCTTTATTGACGAGATCCTCAAAAGACGCGGCGAACAACTGATCTTCATTGCTGTCAGCCTTTTGACAGTAGACATTGTCGACTAATTAGAAATCAAACATAAGAGAGACGAGGGCTATGCTAACCATGGTATTCGTCACTGTTATAATACTCATATAGAATGCAATGAGATGGTATTGACAGTATAAAATAGTTAGTAGATAATAGCCTAAATTCGAGCTTAGTAATCCCACAACTCCATGGCAGCAATGCGTCCAATCAATATAGCTTCCTCTTTTTAACCTCAAGCGTCAACAGACCAATGCGTTATTGCATTCCCTAGTGGCCCCAAAGGAGAGGAACAGATACCAATTCCTAATATTTCAATAAGATACAGCTAATCGGTAAGGAAATAAGAGATTACAGAAGTAACGCAACTATCTAATTAAGCTATTGAGAGATCTGTGTATCTAGTATCTTTTAATAAGTAAAGTCGTCTACGAACAATTGTTGGTGGTCATGTGATAGTATCATGTGCATGTCGCAACGTGGCCGTTGTAAAGTGATGAAGATGCCCTACGTACCATATATCACCTTCGTTGTCCCTTTGTGTCATTATAATACTAGCTGGGATTTAACCATAATGGGATATTATTTTACTATTCTACTGTCCTTCATATGATTTGAGATGGGCCTAACAAGTTGTCTTTCCACAGCAACGTGGTCCTTCTAAGGCTAATTCGATAGCTCGATACGAATTAGGAAACGTCGATTTCCTACAATTATAGCGAAATGTTATTTTTTTCTTGTTTTAAATAGGGTATTTTTATCTATTTAAGTGGTAAATTATTATAAACTAAATTATTTTTAGTCCCATTCAATTCTTATGTAACAAGATACATGTCAACTAACAGTGTCCAACTCAGTAGGTCATCTAAACAAAAAGTGATGGAGTTAGTCTACTCGATTATTAAGACACGGAGCGGAAAGATTACTGCCAAAGAGATTGAAAAAGATCTGGGAAGCAGATATGAGGCACATTATGCAATATTGCATCTAACCAAGCAAGGTAAAATCCGACGGGTCAAGGGATTTGGGTCAAATAAAATTGAATTTTATTATCAAACTATTCAATAGACTGAATCATCAAGATACGAACCATACAAAATATCTTCAATGAGAATAACTCTATCTTCATTAGTGATTCCTAGTCGAAATCAAATCTTTATGAAACACATTCTTGGAATTATTGCTCTTGATAATAATGCTTGTATTTCAAGTGCCATGATGAGCATTGCATGTGATCACTTATTGTAATCTGATTACCCTTCCTTTAGGTTCAGATTCTATGTAAACTTGGGCTTGGAACTTGTATAACTTTGATTCCGGTAGAACCCATGCATCAGGTGTGGTTCCTCCTTTGTAACACAAGTTTAACAGAAATTCGTCAACATCCCAGCCAAACCTCTTTGCTACCTGTGGAAGTAACAAGGCCGACCCCTTCTCCCATCTTAGTATGAGGCCGTCTCTGCCTATCTTTATGTGGTCATAATAATCGGTTGGATGTACTACTTGAATTAGCTGCGGGGGTGTAAGAAAACTTAGCTCGAAAATTATCCTAGAAAGTTCAGATTCTACTAAGGGTGAAAATCTGGGGTCAATAGTTGCAGCTCCTATTGCTGCTTCAACTACAGATTGATATAGTCCCTTCTCAGGAAGAGGGAAACCAATACAACCCCGCAAATGCTCCTCACCTTTCTCATTCAAATGATTTAGAGTAACAAACACACCCATCTTGTCCGAAAATACGATTCTATCGTCTTTAACAGGCACCATTGCTCTTCTAATATAAGTTTCAACAGCTTCTCTTGCTATTTTTACGAGCTGTTCTCCCTCATAATCATTTATCATAGGAAATATGAAGGATATCCTCCGCAATATTTCAAGTCATCCCTTATAATAAATCTCAGTGTTGTAATTTTATGCTACCTTGTTATGCCAATTGCAGGAACGATACAGATTGATCTTTATCTTCAAGGAATCTTATTGTGATGCATATCAGAAGCCTTACACTGGTCTCCCATTGCAGGTGGTGAGAAGACGAAGAAAAGAGGATCCAAACAATAAAATGGTCATCTACTATTCTGTAGTTTGGCATATAGTTCGTATATTGGTAATCTAGAGGGATAAATCGAGGAGTGAACAAATGGGGAGATCTGAGGAAAATATTACACGGACTGAAAAATTCAAGATAACCGGCATAATAGCAGTAGCCATATTTGTTGTATCTATGATGGTATGGTCTACATATGAGCTACAACTTCAACGATTCGTTGCTGGGACTTTTGAGAATATTCAATCTTTTCTTTCTAGGATTTCCAATACAATTGCAATAATTTATTTTGCCGTTCTGGCTCTTTTGCATATCATAATCCAGTAATGCTATTTCTTATTTGTAAATAAATTCGTGCTTCGTTTGAGAAAGTATATAGATCATCTGGAAAAAGTTTTCAAATATTTTTTTTCCATATGACAATACTGGGTTCAAGTCCAAGGGCACAATTTACGCAACATGAAATAATGCTTTATCTAGATGGCTCACTAACCGGTCTTCCTGTATGAATGTCATATTTGTTTATTCGCAAATGCCTCCTTACCTTCCGATGGTCCAACGCATCAGAGTAGAAGAAAAAACTCGACCCGCAGTCATCGCAATTCCAAACCACCTTTAGATCTTCTTCGTTCAAATCGATATCTTCAAAGAAGAAAAATAGTATTTAAGAACTATGTAAGGTCAGGACCTCTCTTTTTTCGAAATTTAATTCACTAAGAAAACGCCCTTCAGTTTTGCATACCACTAATTTAGGTGTGTCCTTAGGTGATATTAATATACCAATACAGTATCATTAAATATTTGGGCACATATTCGTAGAGACAAGACGATAGATGACAGTAAAAGAACAAAGTCAAGAACAGACTAGCCTAGCAAAGTACAACTTCTTATCAATATGTAAAAGTCCAGCAGCAGCACAAGAAACTTATTTTAATGCAATTCATTACTACATGGATTTTATAAAGGTTGGACATGAGGATCTTGGTAAACTCCTAGACGAAGATCCAAAACTTATTCAAATGGATATATGTCGATTTGTAACAGAGCTATCAAAGTATCATTCCCCTGCAACTATTTCCAGTGACCAAATAATAAAAATAAAATATAGGTGAAAACCGCAGGAGACTCAACAAGGGCAAACGAATGGAAGGAGTACAATTTAGACTGAACAATTTAGACTGATAGATATCTAAGAAGAGTACGAGATCCATGGAGAGGGAAGATACACCGTGAGATTATAACTACACTCCATAAGTATATGCTTTGACAGTAAATCTGCAATTAATTTGGGATTCGGAGGAATTGGTACAAATATAGTTGGAATAATCGCCTTAATAGTAACAATAGCGATAATAGTTTTTCTGGTACAATTCCTTGCACCCGTATTAGTTGGACTCATCATTTTGGCAATAATAGTCGGGGTAGGATTGTGTGATATACGGAAAAATCAAGCGAACAACTTAATCATTTCTGCTACCAGAACCTCAAGTCATCAGTTTGACATGATTCTGT
>JAATVT010000043.1 GCA_014523685.1 Nitrososphaerales archaeon TH5893 | reverse complement strand
TTATACTATCATTTGTATCCGCGTCGGAGAGATTTAGGGGTGCAGATATTGGCGGATCAGGTGTAATTATAGGGGTTGGCGTGGGAGTATGTGTTGGTGTTGGTGTTGGTGTTGGTGTTATAGTCATATTCCCTGCAGGGTTTAAAGCAGCTATATTGTTAGAAGCAAAAACGTAAGGGATTCCAATTCCTAATATTAACATGATAGATAATGTAATAACATGTATGTTCATTTCTTACTTACCTCGGATATCTTAGTATTTATTAGATTGATCAGCTCTTGGATAACGCTCAGAGCAGGTTTTGATTGTCTATAATTTGACTTGGATTGTACTATATAAAAGACGTCAGCGCTAGCGATACACACAGCGGGGACCATCCATTGATTGTATCAAAGTTAATCATCTTTTTAATATGATTGTGTGTCTTATCCCTTTACCAGACGTCGTTATGGCTCGCAGGTCAGATTCAACAAATCAGGTTCCATTCTGTGTTCATGTTGAGTCACCTGCGGCAACCCTAGCATTTGACTATTTTAGAAGAGGCTATAGTGAAAATTCTAATACTGATAGAGACCTAATTAATAGTGCTAAAGAATTCGAATTAGATAAAGTAGTTGGAAGTATAGTGCAATTTGATGCAGACAATAATAGACTACGGAATTCAAGATCAGTTACCTTTACTAATTACAAATCGAACATCTAAGTTGATTTACCTTTTTGACAACAGACTGCTGCTATTTATCGCATCCATTATGACTTGTGTAGCACGTGTACCGAGATTATCTATGCAATAGTTTTCGTTCCACAATTTTGAGTCCAATTTATTTTCTCTGATTAGTTCTGAGACTCTGTTTACCCCAGCTAGATAATGTATTCCTGACTTCCAAGTGACTATGATCGAACACTCGTCGCAAATACTGCCTTTAGCATCGGTTGCAAATACTACATTACAAAAAATGCATTTGTTGTATACCATTGATCTACCTGCTCGTGGGGCGTTAATGCCAAAATGAAGTTTATTAAAACATGTTAAGCACAAATGCTGATTGTTAGATTCTGTGCAAATATGATATCGCTCATTCTTATTACACAATTCACACAACGGGCTCGTCATTGGTTCTTCTCTTATCCTGGATGCACCTCAGGTGTTCTAATTTGATGGTAGATCTGTAATTGTAAAATCAACAAATCTAATCACACTGCTATAATAGATTGCTTTATTATCTGACTATATATATGGGCATGCTGGCTAGCTACACTTTGCCAACTTATTTCTTTTCGAAACAATTCTACTGTATTGATATATTTCACATAATCTCGGTCTAATATTACAAGGGCCTTTGAAAATTCGTCAGGGGAACGGTTCACAGTTATTCCTAATCCTTTTTGAGAGAATTCTTTGAAGAACTCCAAATTAGTAGCAATGAATGGAAGTCCATGAGCCAAAGCATCAAACATGACACCTGATCCAGAACTTACTGTGTAGGGTAGAATTACAGCGTCAGCAGAAGTAAACAATAAAGAGAGCTCTTTTTCAGTCAGAAAATCCTTTCGCAAATTTACTACGTTCTTTTTAACAAAGTTGGGATTAAACTTCTCAGTATTATAATGATTCTTTGAGGAGTTTACTACTACAGTCCACCCTTCGGGTATATTCATTTTCTCTATAATATCCCAACCTTTAGTAGCAGTCATAAATCCAAGTACCAATGCTATTCGACCACATTCAGGCAGATTGAACATCTTTCTAGCTTCGTTTTTCGAAAAACTAACTGACGAAGAAGGTTCGGCACCATGCAAAATAACTTCACCTCCTCCAATCATTTTAGACATATAATGTGAGAATACTATACCTGCTTTACTCCTTGCCAGCTTTTCTTTATTCAAATTGTGGAATGAGTAGTAATTAAGGAACATCTTCCAGTATCTGATGGCATTCTTGGAAAACCTTCTAAGCATATTCCGTTTTGATGAATCTTTAATAGACGTGATAAGACTAAGCCATTGCTTGAAAGGATATGCCGAATGAAAGGTCGTTACTATTGGTGTCTGGCAGTATTTATAAAACAAATCAATATTGGTGCTTGTTTTTCTGGGGTTTAGCGGATCAAGCATTAAACCATATAAGCCATGTTCATACTGAACGTGAACCAAGTCTGGCTTCGTTCTTTCAACTATTTCTAACAATATGTTGGAATTTTCTGGATTTTCTGGAGTAAGGCCTGAAAATTCACCGCTACCTAGCTTATTGGATACTACATTGACTTCGAAGCCGAGTTTTCGCAAAGCCTTGGTCAAGTTAAAAGTATAACGTCCTACCCCACCTTGCATTGGTGGATATTCAGTAGAAACCATTAAAATTCGGGGCATACTAACACTACGAAGCATATATTAATCAGTATATGAATTGGTATATAAGTCTTGATATAGATCCTACATAATGCTTAAATATAAATCTGAATTAGTATTATAATATATGCCTACAAGATATACCGTGACAGTAACATCAGTGGGCTCTAGTTCGATAATAGTCCTACCCAAGCCCGTAGTGGATGGATTCAATTTAAAAAAAGGAGATAGATTAGAAATGACAGTAACAGATATTGGAATACATATTCCCCTGGAAGAAAATAAAGAAGATAGAAAATAGTTTCTAGGTGGAATACTACGATTAAGCGAATCTACTGTGTTGAGTTTTCTGCGGTTCTCTTGCTAAATTAAAGAAGAAATTGGGTTTATTAGCTATAAACACATGTTCTAATCACTTATGCTGTAAGGTGTTCTTTTTTAGATTCTAAATACTCGTTAAAACCATCAAGGGCATCATTATATCCTAGTTTGAACAATAGCTTTATCGTTTCTACAGAGAAATCAAATATTTTATTTGAAATAGTATGCTCGTCATTCTTCCTGTTTACTTGTATTATATCATCTATCTGGAATCGTCCTTCTACTATGTCCAGAAATCGTCCGGGTTTTATGTATTTGCCATGGTATCTTGTTTTCTGATTTAAAAGAATTTTTATTATATCTTCTTTCACTCCGTGCTCTTCTGCAACCTTTATTAGCGCTCTCACCAAATCAATATAATCAGATGCTAATAAGAGTAAAGCCTCCTCCGGATCGGCCCTATCTGAAAAAGTTATGTCATTATTTCTGTTAATAACGCCATCTCTATCTGTAGGAATCTCTGTCTGCTTTTTAGGATGCAGATTGATTACGCAGATTCCTAATCTAGGAACAGTTTCTTTTAATCCTCTTACCTTCCACCAATAATGCCTATGTAATAGAACTAACTGCATCAATGGAGTATTACTCATGAGACCTCCATCCCAAAAGTATCTCATCTCTTTGGTGTAATTGTAACTATTGCCATTCTTACTAGCAGTATTTTCTAAATTGATTGACCTATCACTAGATACGGGGCCATAGCTTTCAACTTCTATCTTAGCAAAATCAAAATTGACTGGAAAGGAACCTATAATAAATACTCGATTATTGGAGGTGCAATAGGGGTCTATAATATCTGGTGCCATACTGCAGACATTCTTAATTCAGGTTACAACAGACGGCAAGGAGGAATTATTTCCTAGTGCAGTCGCATTCAATCT
>JAATVT010000248.1 GCA_014523685.1 Nitrososphaerales archaeon TH5893 | reverse complement strand
TAAAGGAAGTGATATCGTTATTGATGCTCTCGACAGTATTGAGGCAAGGTATGCATTAAATGATGCATGCATAAAGCAAAATATTCCGTTCATATACGCTGGAGCGTTGGGGATGCTGGGCTCAGTTTGCACCATATTGCCCAATAAAACCGCATGTTTGCGTTGCATGTTTCCTAAACTGGAGGAAGATGAGATGCCGACCTGTAGCACGGAAGGAGTACATCCATCAATATTGTACCTAGTGAGCGGCATCCAGGTATCTGAGGCAGTAAAATTAATAACGGGACAACAACCAACACTTGCAAATACTCTACTCTATGTCGACTTGACTAATCTTTCCTTTGAAAAAATACAGATGTCAAGATACGAGGACTGTCCGTCCTGTGGACCCAAGAAAATGGAAGCAAGTACATTAATGGCACAAAATTCTCAAAAAGGGACACAGACCAGCAGTGAACTAGATGATACTATTGTAAGACGGAAGGAAGAAATGATGATGGTGCAAGAACAAAAGCAACTAATAATAGAAGAACTTTGTGGAAGAGACATGGGTAAGAGAACATTTACTATTACTCCGACAAACCAACTTTCTTCTAAACCCATAGATCTGGCTGCGATAATAAGGAATGCAAACGTCACGGGATTCAGAGTTAAGACAAAAGGCAACATGGGTGTGACTGCAATAAGCAACGTTACTGAGAAGAATAGTAATAATATTAGTTCACCTAGACTCTCGGTAAGCTTTTTGACAAGTGGTGCTGCAACGATTGTCGGAGCAAAAAGCGAGCAAGAAGCCTTGGCTATTTATCGGGATTTCGCTGATGGAAAAGCTTGAAGGCTTAATTTTTCTTTTAAATTTCTAAAAAAATTCATAGGACAAATTAATAACAAGAGTCTATCGTTAATAGTTCTTGTAGTCTAATTAATGGAATCGATCTCAATTAATATATAGACACGGATAGTTTAATATTATAATAGATGTCATTTAGAAATGGTAATAATGACAATGATCCTTTGATAAGTTTAGAACAATTGCTAAATGGCGAGAAATTAGAGAATATTGACTTTCTTCAAATTAGGTATACTGATGTTCCCGGTAGGTTTTTAGCGAAATATCTTCTTCTCAGTGACAATCCCGACTCGCTCTACGACTCATTAAGAGGAAGCGTCGGAGTAGATGGTTCATCTGTAAAAGGATTTGCGAACATAGAAGAATCAGATCTATTACTAGTACCAGATAGATCTACAGTAAGATTGACACCCATATCATCAAATTACAAAACTGCTACAGTAATTGCGGATGTATACAAGGGATATAACTCCGGTAGATTAACTAAAGATCCAAGATATGTGTCACAGCGTTTGGAAGAATACCTGACCGAAAATAGCATGCAGTGTCAGATAGGATCTGAAGTTGAATGTTTTATTTTTGACAGCATTGACTTTAAGCATGATAGTAATAGTTCAAACTCGTTGATTGTTTCATCTGAACAATACGAAAACGGCAAATACCCAATACGCAGAAAAGGTGGATATGATGCTCCTCCATTTCAGGACTCGCTAATGGAATTTAGGTTTGAAGTAGCCGAAATATTAAGAAGATATTATGCCATACAAGTAACAAATCTAAACCACGAAGTGGCTAGTAATGGACAAATCGAAATTAATTTTATGCATAACACGCTGACAAGGTCAGCGGATAACGTGCAAATTTTTAAGGATGTTGTAAGAAATATTGCGAAACAATACAATAAGGTGGCAACATTTATGCCTAAACCAATATTCGGTCAGGGGGATCCCAAAGATGAAAGTGATAATGGTTCAGGAATGCATACGAGTATTAGTTTGTGGAGCGGCGGATCATCATCTTCCTCTTCCGCATCGTCTGATCGCTCGTTATTTAAGTCAGGAACTAACATATTCTACGATCGAAACGATAACTATGCCGAATTGAGTCAGACTGGTCGATATTTCATTGGCGGAATTCTAGAACATGCATCCTCATTAGCAGCAATTGTAGCCCCGACAGTAAATTCATATCATCGCATGATACCTGGATTTGAAGCCCCAGTCTATGTAGCTTGGTCAAGGGGAAATAGATCTGCTATTATAAGGGTTCCAGTTAATGAAAAGAACATTTCAAAATCGAAACGAATCGAATTTAGAGCACCCGACCCATCCGCTAACCCATATCTAGCGTTTTCGTCGATAGTCGCTGCAGGTCTTGATGGCATCAAGAAGAAAACGGATCCTGGGAGCTCTGTTGATAACGATATTTATAAGATGTCTGAGCAAGATAAAAGTAAGCTAGGAATAAAATCTCTTCCAGGAACCTTGACAGATGCGCTTGAAGAACTAAAGTGCGATTCTGAGTATCTGGAATTGTTTTTTAATTCTGATCTTTTGGAGACATATTTGATGCTTAAAAAGGAAGAAGTAGAAGAAATTGAGGGACAAAGATCATCGTCCTCGCATCCTGTATCGTCACGAATAAAGCTCTTTATGCGATACTACGATGTATGAATATCAGAGAAGTCAGACAGAATATAGCGGACGAAAGGTAAGGTTTGGGATTTTCACCTACTTGCAATGGAGATAATAAAATTATTTCGAAACTACATATTTAAGAATTTAATATTCTTTCAAAGTTGTTCAAATTTAGATCTTGTGCACATTTATGATAAATATCGTGATAAGAGAATTTGTGTGGACGTAAAAGTCCTGATAACTATTATCCCATGAATAGACTGTTTAGGGAATCGTATGCCCCATGATTCATGGCATAGTTCTTAGAAATATTTGCCAGGAAGATATACCCAAGGTACTTGCCATACAAAGAAAGTCGTATCCAGAAGTTGCAAATGGACTACTATATGCACCGCTATTCTTAGAGAACCACATCAGTATATTTTACGAAGCACAGTTTTGTGTGGAATTAAATGGTGACATAATTGCGTCCGCTACCAGTTTAAGGGTATCATTGGACCCAGAGCATATCGAGCATACATGGTACGATATTATTTCGCAGTTCGGTAGTCCTTCTTCAAGTCTTCCTACTCAGGGTGATAGTCTGTATGCCGATGATATCGTAACACATCCCCATTTTCGGCATCTAGGAATTGGAACCTTACTTTTTGACGCCAGAAAACGGATTGCAAAAAAATACGGTTTGAGGAGAATAATAGGTGGAGGACGAATACCGAATTACAGTAAGCATGCTCACGAAATCTCGGCGCAAGAATACGTAGAAAGAGTCAAAGTTGGAAAGATATATGATCCCGTCCTTACGTTCCAGATAAAAAATGGATTCAAAGTTATCAAGGTACTTCCAAATTATCTCTATGACCCTAGTTCATTACACTACGCTACGTTTATCGAATGGATTAATTTGACATATAGAAAATGAGGTATAAACATTTTTGAGGGACGAAATATCACTTGGTATATTTATCATGTACTCCGTTTTGGACCTTTTAGAACACTAGTTACGAAGAATAAGTCGGTGGGTGAGGTAAGATCATTTCGTTGTTCTTATTGAGCTGTACTGCTGAGAATCTTTAGGATTGCGTCAATAATCTTATTATGTGGCACTATAGTTTCCATGGACACCCGTAACACATGTTGTCCAAGCGGAAATGATGCAAGCTTAACCCTCTCCCTTACCGAGTAACTATAAAGCGTTTTTCCAAACTCTTTATCAAAATCTTTCCGCATCTCACTTCGGAGTGCAAATTCTAAATACAGCTTCGTTGAGTCGTGTTCCATTGCGCTTAAACCTTCCCTCATTCCTCCGGCAACCAGTTTACCCATCTTGTCAATTACACCGGCAAAACGTATGCCAGAATGGAGTAAAAAAATGCTCTCGCAAAGTTTCTGAAAATGAGCGTGAGTCATAAATCTAGTCTTTCTAAGAATTAATTTTTCTTGGCAAATATGAATTTTTATTTATGCAGAACTCGAATGGTGATGCCTTAATGTTTAAGGATACAGACATTTTTAGCTATCGTGTTACTTCCATTCCTACTATTCGATTAACGTTTTGTGACAATAGGGTATGATCTGCGACTAAATTTGTACTTATGGTGAGCACGATCTTTGACTGCCTATCCGTTGATTTCAAGGGGAAGCGGCAGCCAAGAGTTTGTAATTGCGGATCAACTTGAAATTAGATTGAGGACGACAATCATCTAGTTAATTTATGAGTGCTGCTTATAAAATAGTAGACCTAGATTGTTATGTCGCGTAGTGTAAACGATTAGATAATTTTTCCGACCTGAACATCGTGCATTTTTGCTGTATAAATACGATGCGAGGCTGTCTAACCTTAGAACATATATTCATATATAGAGGAACCTCCAATCGGCCAATTATGTTAGGTGATAGGGACGTCAGAAAAATGATCGAAAAGACATTTGATAAAATTTATGATAATTTAGAATATATCTCAAATAGGAACGATCCAGACATTATTCATGTGCTTGAAGCATCTAGATGTACCCGATTATCATATTATGAACGCAAGGATCCAAATTCTGCTCCAGGGAACGCCAACAAAGTCTCCATTTTACTGAAGGATGTTATAAGACGTTCATTTAGTAATGTAGAAGGAGAATACAAAGTCGATAACTTAATTATTCAAGGCACAGCAGATACAATAGTAGATAATCAGTACGTAGT
>JAATVT010000042.1 GCA_014523685.1 Nitrososphaerales archaeon TH5893 | reverse complement strand
TCAATGCTTTATCCTGCTATTGTTCCAATTCTGATTTTATTCTTTCCACAAGTTTACCTATCTCAATTGGCTTCTGAATAAAACATTCTAACTTCGGTTCAGGAAATACCTGTCGTAATGCTCTGTAATTTATCTCATATGCAGTTATAAAACAGATTTTTACTTTATTATCTATTGCTTTCATTTTATCACATAACTCAAAGCCATCCATCTTTGGCAACCTTATATCAATAATCAGAAAGTCGTACAAGCCATTCTTGAAGTTTGATAATGTTTCTTCAGGGTCAGTAAAAGTATCAACTTCAAATAGTCCACTTTCTTCTAAACCTTTTTTGTATGTTGTAAGAATATCAGGATCATCGTCAACTATCAGAATTCTCTTCTTCATCATCTTATTCTTCATTCCACATTATAGAAGTCCAATGGTTATATAATAACGACGACTTTAACCAGAGCCAGTTAGGCAATACCCACATTTCTAGCCACTCAAAATCGCAGGTATTACAATTTATCAACTGGATTTGTTTACCCTTGGATATACTAAGTCCTTCAAAAGATAAACTATGTGAATTGCATTTAGGGCAAGAATGATTTACGTCTCCATCTACCTTCTTCTGTTCATCCTTGTCATTGACATTATTGTTGTTGTTATATGTTAAAGGTGCATACTGATATCTTTCTATTGACCTATCAGTTGTATCTTCTGCTACAGTGGGGGTTGGATCAGTGATGAAGCATATAACTAATGTAACAAACAAGGTCAATACAAGGTAAGTTTTCATATTATTCTCTAGTCTCTATGGTAGATTAAAGAATGTTATTCATAAAGAGATCTGAAAAAGAAAAGAGAGATGGGAGTAGGAACACGTTTTATATGACTACTACAGCTTCAAAGAGGAGATACACAACGAGAGACAGTCTTTTTGAATGTTATGATCTAACACTGACAAGTTTTAGTGAATCCTATCAATTAATCAATAAATTGGATTAAACTATTTGTTCTTATCGATTTATAATAGGGTCAAACAAGATCTGATAACACTAAAAATGCGTAAAACAGAGCCTATCCTCTCAAAATCATATTTACTGGGGTCGACATTAGCACTTTTACTGCTGCTCTCTATCACAGTTTATACAACCATAATAACAAATAGTCAAGCAAGCCTTGTCGTAGCTTGGGCACAACAGGGTAATTTATCTTCAATATCAGCATCAACAAGAAACATGACAAAAGATATTCCTACTGGAGAATCTGTATACAAATCAGAATCTATGACATTGCCTACTTCAGTCGGATCTTTTATAATATTGATAGCAAATGAGGCACATGAGAGTTGGCAAGATGAAAAACATAAGTTAATCACTGATAAGAATCCATACTATATCCCAAAAGTACTAGTTATACCAGAGGGAACTAATGTAACGTTTCTTGATGCAGATGCTCCTTGGGATACACCTCATCCACAGACAATTGAGGTCACAGATAATAAAGACGGAAATATCGTCTATACAACAGGAGTACTGGATTACACAAATAGTTCTGAGCCAATTACGCTTCCTGTTGGAAACTACACTATTGTTAATACTGAATACGAGGCAGAAGAAGGAACAATAACGGTTACAAATCAAAAATCGAATGGTAACCTGATAGTAGGAGGATTCTACACTCCTTCTCATCAAGTGGAAAACAATAAAGATAATGATGGTGGAACTCATCCAGGATCTCTCCAGTATTATAGAACCGAATTTCCAAAGAATGGCCTTAAAATACTTAGCGAATACAATTTCACATATGCAGCGTGTGACTACTGTCCTGGCAAATACTGGCCGGACAATAAAACTGGTAATCACACACTGATAATATTTGAAACAGAACAGCCGCTTTCTGATACACTTACAAAGTTGAAGAAGATGATTAGAGATAACGTTTACATCTAGTAATCCACAAAACATAGCATTCTTAATAAAATATTCAAATACTAACAAAATCTAAATTCATAAATAAAATAGAAATAGGATATCGAATAAAAAGAAATGAAAGCGGCTAATTTTGAAAATCTAGGATTAGAGAATCTGAAACGTATAAAAATTTAGGCTTGATCTTTACAAATCAGTGGACATCTAGAAGTTATGTTGATTCTTTGAAATAATGTTTTATTATTTCTTTAGAGAGATTGTAGAATTTGAGGGTTCAGTGATGGATTTGTCTATCCTTTCCAAACGTCTACACAACATTTTAAAAGAATCTAGTGCATCTATCTCAATAATGCCTGGCAAATGTTGTATATTAGGCACATAATTGTTCAGAACAAATAGATCTTGTAATCTTACTTCTATCTTTATATCACTGCTTTTTAGGTCGTCTGAAGATGACCTATTTATAATTTGAATTGAATTTGCTAAATCTCTTTGATTGTCTTCAAGGGGATATTTGCCAGAATGAATTGAATCTTGGACCATTTTACATAATTCAGAAACTTTCATAGATACTTTATGATTAATTAAGACCTTAATTTATAGCAAATCATTTCCTTTTTGATGTATTTCCTATTTGTACCTACTACCAATTCAAAAGTTAATTTGTGATACTCTAGTTATTACTGGTTGAGTATACCTAGCTATTTAGTTCTAAGATCTTATTTCCTCACAAAATCTTGTCTTTCAATTTGTAGACTCAATTCTTGTTTTTGAATTCCTTTCAACTCCAACGCTTGGTATGTATTGAAATTATCTTAGTTTAAAAAAGGTTCACAATATGTTTTTCAACCATTTTCAATATTGAGTATATATTCAGCAATAATACTTATTTACCATCAATATCTTATGCCTTCAATGAAGAAAGGTACTGTATTTAGTATAGCATTTTTGATAGCGGCTATATTTGGATTTGGAATAATATCTGTGAACTCTATCATTCAGGTCTTTGCTACCGTTGAACGATCAGCTCTTGAATCTATAGATCTTCATTTGGAGGAATGCATTAAACAATTGCAAGCTAATTATACTAAGAATGCACTTAGCCACTGTGAAATATCTGAACAGGAGCTAGATGCATTACTAGAAAATACAACGGCCTCAAAATAGCAATGCAAATTTAAGAGGATTGATCTATGCAGGGCGAGACTGAATATCCTTATCTACTAATTCTTTCTGATAATGATTGAAAACATAAATATTTTTAGAGATATTATCAACTTCCTAATTTCTTGCAGCATATCGGATTAGGATTACTCAGCAAATTCATTATTTTTGTAAAGGCCTATAGATAGTCAGTATAATTCTGAAATTATTGACATATGTTGTATTATCGACGTATGTTGTATTATCTATACAACCATATCAATCCATAAAAAGAGAGGATGATTTTTAGTTCATGTTGTTAGTTAGCTGGTACATTATTAGGAGTGGACATACTGGCATCGTTAACTGGTGGTACATAAAACCATGGATCACTGTGTCCCATTTCTTGTAAATATTCAGCCCTATCTCCACCATCATGCTGTTGCATGTATTCTTCTGTATATGGAACATCTTGGGCGAAAGCGGTTGCTACAAAAAAAGACAGCACTATATTATAGCCCAATACAGCTAACATTGGAAGTACCAAATATTTCTTCATTTGTCCTCACTATATCATCGTACTCGTCCCATATTTGCAATGTTACAAAATTAGACATGGGATTTTTCAGAGAAAATAGATTCCCTTCTTTTAATAGAAAAATAGTCTAGATAATGTGATGGTATCTAGGCTGATAGACGATCATCTAAAGAATTGTGAGTCTGGAGATTTATTATAACAATTTTCTTATCGAGTATAGCAGTAATTATAGTTCATTTTTCATCCACTCCCGATTTTCCAAATATTCTACCAGTTTTAGCATCTGTTCTATTCTTTCTTTTCCGCCCACATTGTTTTTACAATTTTCATAATGTCTCATTAACATCTCATCCTCTTCATCTGATATACTATGGTTTTCTTCTACTAGATCAAAAAAATTATCTTCTTTTTCAGTGTGATCGGTTATGAAAACTGCATATGATTTTAGGAACCTTGCAACTGGTTCCCTCCTTAAATTGTTTCCACCTTTTTTCCATCCCTTTAATTCCTTTAGAAGCATTTTGGCAATCCTCCTTCCAAGCTCATGTTCAATCAAAAATTTGCGAATATCTTCTCCAAATCCATTCTTATATTTGGTTTGCGGAAAATATGCTTGTTCTTCCTTACCGTGGTGAAACTTGTCAACAAATTCTTCGATTACTACAGAAATAATTTCGATATCTTCAAGAGGAATGTCTACATTTGCATATAATTTATCTGAGCAAGCTTGAGTTATATCTCTTATTCTTCTTGCAATTACATGATCTTGTTTTAGGTTTTGAGTAGACCTATTCAAAGAGAATATTAATTAAATTCTACAGAGTAATTTAAAAATAATGGATTAGCGATTATTGCTGTTAGTTAGAGAACCTCTCTTGAGAGTTCTAAGTATTCAACTGATTAGAAAAAAAGGGTGTTAAGAATCATACCAAATAGTTGAGAGCCAAGGAATAATAGCAGAAAAATAAACAAGTATTACAAAAAATTTCTGGTCTCATCTTAGCTCCCATACTTTTGTCATAGCATTTCCCTTAGCATCTATTTCATCTGCAAATACTCCTACCATTCCGTTCAAAAAGGATAGTTGTCCACTTGAGGATGTATTCGAATTGAAGAACATGGAACCATGATTCCTTAACTTACCGTCAGGATCATATCCTCCTATTGCCTGAAATGTATATGTTGCCATTTCGCCAGTTGCTTTAGAGGTTAGAATCCCTTTACCTTCACTGTACGCGGTTCCATCATGATTCATGATACTCCATAAGGTTCCCATATCAGTAGCATTTATTCCTCCTCTTATGGTTGCGTTTCCAAGGAAGGAAATTTCCATTTTAGGCCCTGTACTCTCTGTTCCTAAATCTAAAATTCTGAAACCTATAGAGGTGGCTGGACCTTCAACTATTAGATCTCCTATTGTTACGTTAATTGCAGAAGAGGAGACGACTGGAGTTGCACGGCTGGTATCTTGTCCTTGCGCTCCTGCGTATGAGACATCAAACGGAGTAATCAAAATCATCATCATACCGCTACCCATTATCAATAACAGTAGCATGAATGTAGGCATAACTGATTTTATATTCATGGCATTTAGTTGGTTTGTTATCAATTTAAGCATGATCCTTTTGGGTG
>JAATVT010000247.1 GCA_014523685.1 Nitrososphaerales archaeon TH5893 | reverse complement strand
TCAAGAATATACATATTGTCTCCCCTGTCTATCTTTTGTTTTAATTCCCCTGCTTCAATCTCCATATATATCGCCCTAAAGCTCTAAGCCTATATATTATAATTCACTATATTAAAATTGTATTCAAAGTGTTAATTCCCCCCTTCAATCTAGTTGATTTAGACTAGGTACTTCTACTACATAATTTCTTAAAATCATATGATTGAGACATGATTAATCATATGAAATTATAAGTATAAGTATACAATCTTTCCAATATATGGATGGTGGATATTGATAATCTTCAAAACTTGATTCAAGACTGGAAATCTAGTGTTGTTAACTTTATTACGTCATCAACTGATGTAGATAGATTAGCTGAATATTCTCTTCATGTTTCAAGAATTCTAGCCTACCCAGACTTAGATATAAAAGATACACTAAAAAAGATAGACAGTATGAGTGACGAGCTTAGCTTATCGATAAAGAAGTTGTTGCCTCTCAGGCCTACACAATTGATAGACGAGATCAATAATTATTTGTACAAAGAGAAAGAGTTTGAACCTAATTTCCAGGATTACTACAATCCTTTAAATAGCTATCTTAACGTTGTTTTAGAACGCAAGACAGGTATACCGATTACCCTATCAATATTGTATATGAGGATCGCTCATAATTTAAGATTCACACTATATCCAGTTAATTTTCCATCCCACTTTCTGTTGAAGTATGTATTAGACGGGGATAAAAGCGAGATAATTATTGATCCTTTTAACAAAGGAAGGATAATGGACGATTATTCTTTAAAGGAATTGCTTGATCAATATTATCCCAATCTAAATATGCCCTTGACTCGTGAGTTTGTCGAAAAGGCAACAGCATCTCAGGTTATAATACGCATATTGAATAACCTTAAGAGTAGTTATTATGATTCACACGATGTAGATAAAGCAGAAGCCGCAAACGAGATGATAATCTGCATGGATCAAAATAATCCTGACGCAATAAGGGATAAGGGAATGATTTTACTAAAAAAGGGAAAGCACATAGAAGCACTACGAATGCTATCCTTGTACCTTGAGATTGATCCTGAGGCAATAGATGTAGATGCTGTGCTCGATATTATTAGGAAAATTCGATCAGAAATGAATAGAAAAAAAATCTAGCATTATTAATGATCGGTTGACACGACATAATTGTTATTGACCTAATGCGGGTTTTATAACGAAGATTTTGACAGAGCTTATGTAGCAGATAGAACATTTAATCGGTTGGAAGGAGTAAGCTTACGTTTAAGGAATCTTTTTCTGTAACTTTAAGTATAATTCTTTTGCGCTCTTCCTGGCCTCTTCAGTCAGGTCCTCATTGAATATGGTATTACTAAGTGCATCCAATACTATTTGCCATTCTGAATCCGATAAAGTCAATTCGCTATTGCGTTTAGACATTCCTTATACATGTTGCAAATTTTATAGCTCTAATAAAATCTTATTCTCTCTTGAATATAACTCCCTAATATCATGACGGTACAAACAAACCTATTCTATTATTCATAACATATGAAAGAGCTAGATCAAATATATCTAGATATTAGCTGAATCCTAAACTTTGTTAATTATCATTTTTAATCCATAAGAAATCCAATTAAATGAGGACTCACTTTTTATTCGGTATCTAGGTCATAACTTTAGAGTAATATAGGTATAGTGTAGATTACTGTGATCCTGTAGAGACAATTTCTCCAAGACAATTTACATGGTAGGATTTGAATTGCTCTTACTATTGATGCCAGCAACTTTTGTAGGCAAATTTGGATTTCCAAATTCCTGTGAATATGCCGAATACAGTGTTATCTTTTGTCCATGCTTGATCTCGTAATTTGTTATGGGTCTAATATTCATCCTATATTCGTCTTTTAGCCCAATTAATTGGCCGGCAAGCGGATCAGCCAGTAATATATGCATGCTATCTCCTAAATCCATAATTCGACGAGCTACTATTATTCCAGGCCCCCATACGTTCTGGTTTCCCTTAATATCACTCACAATAAAAACTAGACCTGAGCTTATCCCAATGCGGACGTTGATAGAATCTTCATTGGATTTTTTGTTCTGATTGTAATAACGTAGTTTCTGATGAAGTTGTATACTGAGTTTCAGTGGTAATTCAGGGTTCATAAGGAAGCCTATTGCCATTCCGTCACCTGTAGGTAAAATGATTCTCTTTTCACTCGGCCCTTTTGAAAATATATCACAAGAGGTAATCATTTTATTCAAGGTCTCAATTTTTGCGATTTGTTTTCTAACAGACAGAGATGGGTCTGAAAGTCCAACAATGTCGATAAAGAAAAAATTCACGTTTAATACCTCTGAAGGAAGGCCAATTTCGGAAATGTTGGAACCATACACGCCGGCAAGTTTTCTATATGTTTCCATACAATTCTGCGTATCAAATGTGAATTCTGAATCTATTATTGGTATTCCCTCCACAGACTTTCCACATAACGCACATACAAAAGAGGGAGATGTTGGGGATTCAGGAAATACTATGCTGCCATTTTCCAAAATGTCAAAATTTATCCAAGATGGATTATGATGTACTCCTTTAATCGAAAGTAGTCTAATGCTCCTCTTGATAGAATTGTTATTTTCCTCACTTATCTTCATCTCTAGTATGGCATCAAAAATAGAACTTAATGTATTTATCAAATTTTTTGATGATGTTTCCGAAGACGAGGTTGAATCTATAGTCAGCGTAAATATTGACATTGCCTCAGCATCATCTAAAATAAGAGATAGTTCTGTGATGAATTTTATCATAGCCTTCTCTCCAAATAGAGTCAGCATATGTGTTAGTGAGTCGACTACCATCCGAATGCTGCAACTTCTTCCAGTAAAATTCTTATTTTCTTTGAGATCTCTTATTGTATTACGTATACCGATTAATGTCTGCGTTAGCTTCTCTTCAAATCCGATCGCATCGTACCTCAATGGGTTAACAAACTTGGCATTATGAGATAGGTCAGATTCGTGAATATTTGAAAAAGAATTTCGATACTGTCTTTCTGTTAGATTCGAGCTCAAATAGATACAATAGTCTCCTTTGGCTATACCATCTAGAAAAAACTGTCTGCAATAGATACTTTTACCGGAACCTATGGGACCGTAAAGTAATAAGAGACCAGATGGGATTCTATCCTTGTCACTAAGAGAAGATAAGCCTGGAATTTGAGACCAATTTGACCGATCAACCTGCAAAATATCGAAACCTCTGATATAATTTGTAAGGTTGAAGGAAGTATATAGATATATATATCGAGAATAGTCTCCGAATTTGCTGGTTAGCATTTGCTGAACAGTTACTTTTTAGAAATCATGTTGGTAATGCATTCATAGTCTACCTTAACCTATTATCTTCTACAAGGCTTTCTATTCGCTTTGCAAAAGGATGATCAGGGTATTTTAATACCGTAAGAAATTCTCTCCTGCTAAACTGAATGTCGCAATAGCAGGGAATTGTACAAATAATGTCCAAGCCAACGTCAGTAGAAAGTAGCTTACCGATATCGT
>JAATVT010000246.1 GCA_014523685.1 Nitrososphaerales archaeon TH5893 | reverse complement strand
TGAGTGTGTCATTAAAGTTTCCCTTACAAGAAAGGCAGATGCACGGCTATATGGGACATCATATGGATCAAGGGGGGTAGCAGTTAACCCAAATAATCAGACAATTATTTCTCAACCTACCAAAACAGCAAGGATTATACAACTGGGAATGGTAAAGAAATAATATTCTAGAATGTTTTGATTATGTGTTGTTTGACAGTCCAGACATTTAAAATAAATTGAGGTACGAGGCTGCTAATTGAAGGTGCTCATTGGCCTCCTTAGTGCATTGCACTCTCTTTCTATGATTTCTTTCTTCAGTAGCACGAAAAAAAGAGACTTTTGCTCTGATACACGCCTTATAGCACATCAAGAAATAAATCAATTCTTCTAAACTTTGGTCTTCGCTTTTTTTCATATATTGACTTAGAAAATATTTTCGTAGATCACTCCTCCCATTATAATCTAAATCCATGGAAAGATGCGCTACATCTTCTGCAACATCGGCATATCTTAAGGAATCATTAAATTCAATCCTATCATAGAGGTAAAATTTAGGATATAAAACAAAGATGTTCTTCAGATATAAGTCTCCGTGGATCTCACGTATTTTTCTTTCATTGATACGTCGGTAAAATAATGACTTCTTATTCTTAACAAACGCGAGCGATTTTGGCTCAAATTCGGCTGAAATTTTAACCAATTTTGAAATAGTTTTAAAGTTTTCAAGAATTTTCATTCTAATAGCTTTTGGTTGACCAAATTGCAAAACCCTATTGTTTGTACATGTAGACTTGTGAAATTTTACTAGAATCTCTGCCAGTCTTGTTATAGTGTGAAAATCAATTTTATTTTCAAGGAGGAGCTTGTCCATACGAAATTCTTGTGGTATTTCAATCATCTTTACTGCATAATCTATTGCCCTTCCACTGCGGCGTAAATCTTTAATCTTTATATTATCATTTTGGTCGACAATTTTAACTACACCTTTGTACATATTATTACAGAGGATTTTATTCAGATTGACTTCTTTTTGGCAGTATTTTTTCCTTAAGTTAAGTGTTGAGAAATTCAAAACTTTTCCAAATTTTAATTGCTTTTTTAATTTGTAAGCGTATTTTCCGGTAAGAAAAACCCACGAGATATGGGTTTCTTCAATGTCAATCTTGGTTACCTTATGTGGATATGCATTTTCTTTCTGGAGCGCTAGGATAATTTTTTGTTGCAACAGTGAATTGGACCTATGATAATATCCAAGCGTAGTTTTCATTAACTTCCTTTTTTTATATTTAATACTTGGTTTGCAATTACTTTCGCGATAACCTTTAAGGGCAATTGACTTGTATCAGCAGTGATGTGAGCCTCACGTATAGGTTGAAAGTTTTTTTTCATCCTCTTGTAGATAGAAAAATCTGCGTCGGAGTAACCCTTTTTTCTAGCCTTTAGGCGTTGTATTATGATGTTTTCCGGACAAATACACTCAACGATATAAACATGGGCATTGGGCCGCTCAAGTTTTTTCCTAAATTCTTTACGTAATTTTTCTCTATTAAATGTGGCATCGATAATGCAATTCAAGCCAGCGTCATGCAGATATTTTGCTATTGATAGTATTAGATTATAAATTAGCCTGATTTCACCCTTACTGTAGGTAGGCCTTGTTATCAGTTCTTTCCTCACCTTATCAGAAGATAGTATTATTGCATTGATTAGTGGTCCAAGGTGTATCGACAAAGCTGACTTTCCAACACCGGGCAAACCACAAATGATGACAATCAATACTTACAGTTCTTTTATTGGACTTTATAAGGTCTTATTATTTATTATTGAATGAAACCACTATGATGTTAGTTTGGCTTTCCACTATTAAGAAAGAGAATTCCTTTATCTGTTGTGATAAAAACATGTTGCTTTTCATCGTAGCTCAATAACCTCCTATCTACTAATTCTACAGTGGATCTTCTGAATTGGAGATTCGAATATGACAACAGCGGAATTGTATTTATAAGTTCTCCTTTTGTTGCCCCATTCTTATATCTCTCAAGTATTTTGATTAATATGGATGATTCTTCATTGGCATTAGATTCTTCTTCTGCTCCTTCTGACGGAGGTCCTGTTTTCATCTGTAGAAATAGTCTTATTCTAATATATTAAGTCTGATCCATTAACCGATAAAAAGGAAGTTAGCAAACCATCTTCTGATCGCATTTTGAGGGTGTTAATTCTATAAGTATCTAAAAGCATCCCTTCACTATGAAAGCGTACGATGTAATCTCAGTTAATATTGTTGCCGCTACGGGTAAGGCTAGTGTGGTTGAAATTTTAACAAAGATAGTATTAGAGGAATATACTGGGATGCCAATAACTAATGAAAAGTGTGCAGTAATAGGTATCGTTACCACTCTAAGTATTTAAAGGCACTAATCCAACCTTGGTAGTTGCCGAACTGAGGTTATTAAATTTCCTCCCGCAAATTCTGTGATGATTGATGAAAGAATACCTGGTGCTTGGCTTGTTCAGATAAAAGTAGGAGGACATGGATTGATATTTCAGTATCCTAATTGCTTTAAGCTATTTTCCTACTAAAATGGATCCGTTTTTGGGATGAACTAATCTTACATATGATAAGGAAATACCACCTATATACATTATGATGACATGTTTACTCCGTCGTAAGCAAAAGGAAATGGCGATTGAATAGTATATAACCTCAAATTCTCACATTATTTAGATATGCCAAAATACTCGAAACAAGAAGAAACATGGGCCAATGCTAACTTTGGAAGGGCAACCAAGCAACAGCCAATCTCTCAATCATAAGTACATGTCAACCACAGAAACGAAAAATGAAATAGGAACGTTTTCTAAAATACTTGTTGCAATAGATGGATCTAAACAATCAATGGATGCAGCATATTATGCAATAACTGTAACAAACAAGTTCAATGCAGAGCATGTGAAGATGAAATTCATACTGTGGATTTGCCTTAAGACAACCATGTTATAAGATAGTCAGATTGTTTGTGGAATACATCACTTTTACATAGATTATGAATATCATTATTAATTTTCAGAATATATATTTGAATGATATGTAAGTTGATTATTCTAAGTATACCAAGTAAGAGTAATTCACACACCAGGACATATTCCAGAAAGTATATCATTACTATTTGCTGAATACCCAAAGAAATCTGAAAGTATTTTTGCTCACAGGAGATACACTGTTCAGGGAAAATAAACAAAGTAAATCATATCTTTAATATTATGGTGTGTACAAATCCAACTACCAACATATTGAGACCTCCTCATTATGGACTGCAACAGGAATTATGATGCGACACAAAGTCCCATTATTAATAGTTATGACGGTTTTATTACTTGTAAGTAGTTTTACATCTTTTGCTTCTACTGGCAATCGTATCTTCTTAGAGGAGCTACCTTTACCTGATATTCCAGAAGTATTTGCTAATCATGGACAAGAAGTTTCGCTTATATTAAATTCTGGATACAAGAAATTTAACAGCGGTTGTGCAGTTTACGGATGAAACAAAGATGGTGCCTATATCTAATCCAGTACACATAAGACTTAACTTGACAAAACCTTTTACATCAATATCAGAAGATGCTACAAGTCCTGAAATAGCTGCTTTTATCCCATGAATAAAAAAAGAAATGATCGTACATTCTCTGCATGTTTTATTTATTTCCCGGTCGTACCTGAAGGGCTCAGATTGTTGGAACATAAAATAGAAGAAATAACAAACTCAAGCAAGTGGGTAAAACCTATATACATTCCCAAAAAGAATATAGATTATGCAATTTTTGCTAACAAAAACATACAACATTAATATAAATTGATTATTATGTATAGATCATGAAGACAACCAAGACCTTGACAACTGTAGCCGTAATTCTTGGAATTGCTTCAGTTTTATCCGTTGGAGCAATTGGAATAATAACAAATATGCCCAAAGCATTTGCAACCACCGAAGCATTTGTGGCGACTCTCTCAGGTGATAAGGAGGTTCCACCTGTCCAAACTGAAGCAACTGGCACAGCAGGATTTAGTCAGCCGCATCTAAACAATATGACGTATGGTGTTCGATTAAATAATATCGAAGGTGTTACAGCAGCACATATTCATCAAGGCAAAGAGGGACAGAATGGACCTGTAATCGTAACGCTGTTTAAGGCTGATAACGAAACAGGAACAGGGGCACTAAATGGGCGACTAGCGGGAGGAATTATAGCCATGAATATGCTGGAGGGTCCTATGGCGGGCAAGACTCTAGAAGGTGATTTGGCTAAAGCCATACAAAATGGGGAAGCATACGTTAATGTTCATACCGCAGAAAATCCAGATGGTGCAATTCGTGGACAGATAACTCCAGGCGGAACACAATAGCAGGGGAAATAGCGTCGATAATAATCCAACCCACCCTTTTCTTAAATTTGGGAGAAGTATGATATATTAGATAGAACAATTGATATCAAAAATATGAACAATATTTTCAACTCAGGACTAATAGTAATACTATCAGCCTATTTTGCATTAATTGTGGCTTCCATTCCATATAATGAATTTGCTTTGGTAGAAAGTAATATTGGGAATTCTAAAGATATAGTTTATGTAAGTGCATCCTCTTCTTCAAATAATACTGCTGGAGAGTCATCCGGGGAATCAGCCGTAGAATCTTCAACTGTTGTATCACTCATAACCATTTCTAAAGGGCCTCAAGGCAATATAGTCATTAATCCACAGACGACAACGATTAAAACAGGAGGGGAGATACTCATATTTAACAACGATACCGCGGCACATACGATAGAAAGTGGTACGGGACCAAGTGACCCACTTGCAGGAAGATTATTTGGTGTAGGACCAGTTCAACCTAAGGGATATATAGAATACGTAGCATCAAACCTTCAACCAGGCACATATGCTTTTTACTCTACCCATGATCCATCTATAAAAGGCGAGTTAGTGGTAACCAATTAATAAAGTCAGTCAATCTTGGCTGCATGGAATACTTGCACGCGAAGCAGTAGCTGCAGGAGTTATATGACAGCAGTGGTTAAGCGCTCAACGTCAGAAGTTAGGTAAGTATCATGATAGGTATTACAACTGTCAATTTATCACAGAAGGAGGCAAGCTATTAGCATTACATCTATTAGAAGACATCAAAATCCTAGGTCGATCCTGATGTAGTATACTTATTTTGTCTTGATTAAATACAGGACAGGTGAAAATTCCGTGAACATTCACATTTCGATAAAAAATAGTTTGCCTGATTAATATCTAGTCTTTTGCGTCATTTTTGTCTGTGTGAGTCGACGGGCTAATCGTCCACTTCACCAGAACCTTCTTTTCCTTCTTCTTCCTCATCCTCATCCCCGTCTTCAGCAGATTCTGCCCCCGTAAGGCTCTCGAGCTGTTCTTCAGCTAATTCAAGTTGCTGCAATGCTTGTGTGTTGTTACCGCCGTCTATGGCTTGAATGGCTTGGTCTAGGTAACTCTTAACTTGTTGCGGATCAGCTGTTTGATTTTGTTGCATTTGTGCTTCAGCTCCAAAGAATATCGTAGTTCACCCTCCAACCGATACTGATGTCAACACCAGGGAGGAAATTACAATTACAGACAATAGTATTTTTATATAAATTTGTCTTATTCTATTCATTAATCTATTACCATAGTATTTTTTATTTAAGCGATATAGGAACAGAGTTCTCGTTGGTAGTAACTTTGTTCTTCACTTATCATGAGCTCCCGATTGCATCCTTATTTTCCCTAAATAATTGTGTTATAAGGCCTGTAACGACGTAAATGGTGTATGCAAACATCTTACGAACATAGATCCTTGCTAATCTCACTTTCCTTGATAAATGATGTTTATTTAACCGATTATTTTGTGACAATTGATATAGGAGATTGGAATGCTGTCGCATCTACAAACCATTTTCCTGTTTTTGCATCCATTAGTAGTTTAATCTTGGTCATACCTCCATCTGAGGATTTAGCTGTGTAGATACTGTATACACCGAACTTCCCAGAGGGGCCTATAAAT
>JAATVT010000245.1 GCA_014523685.1 Nitrososphaerales archaeon TH5893 | reverse complement strand
TTAGCAAAATTAATAAAGATGTTGCTAGCGATATCACTAGTAATATGGTTCCTTTACTATTATTTGGCGGCTTAGGTAGCAAGGGGGCATTAATGCTTGGGTTCGCGGCTTCAGAGATATTGATGCACTACTGGAACTCAAGAAAAATTCCGCCGGAGGTTCATATTCTCGGTAGAAGAGTTCATCATGGTGAAATCGGGGCATTATTGTCTGTATCTTCTCTACTCGTGGGCAAAGTCCCCATTCCTGCGGCGCTGTTTGCTATTCTTGCAGGGATAGGGACAGGATTAATTAAAGATGATCTTGTCGACATCAAGGAATGGTTTAGATTTAAGAAAATGGACCTTGTAAAAAAAGGATCTAAGTAAATTCAGTTAAAATATCTCTCATTTAATTCTGTTTGTGAAGCAAGTTCTGGTCCTCCATTTATGACATATATTTTATAGGCAAGAGAGCCAGGTGCTATCGTTTTTGGTATGTTGGTATTGGATGTTTCGATATCTACGTATTATCTTAGGATCATTCGCCCAGTTGGAATTCTGATGATCTAAAACTATTAACTCCTCCAAATATTTTCTTGAGAATAAGAGTGGCCATATAGGAATTTATGGCTGCCGAACCTATTATGCATCCTGCTGCTATTCTGTTCGACAATTGAGTTCCTTTATTGTCATCTTCTGTTCTCTTGCTCTTGCCAATTGCGGAACCAACCAGCTTTCCAATCGAAACGGCAGATATAATGCTTATTAGAAATTCGGGGGCATCGATTAGTAGGTGACCCAAGGGATCTTTCCTAGGATCAATGTTATCAATATGAATCGTATAATAGTCACCATAATCTCTGATATGTAAATTCTTATGGCGGAACTGTTGCCTGGCCCCTTTTTTATTCCCAAGATGAGTTACTTCATAGTCAATAGTTGGTCTCACAGACTTAGGTACAATGATACTCCCTTCATCGTCAATGAATGACACACTAAATTTGTCCTGCATATGACATATAAATTAACTCCAAACTGTTGATATTGAGATGTAGTCATTTTCAGGTCTGACAGGCTTAGGTACTGTGATGCTCCCTTCATCGTCAATGAATGACACACTAAATTTGTCCTGCATAGCATCTCATAGACATTCTGACTGGAAGGGCAAAAGTGAATATTGAGTGCACTGAAAAAACCTATAAAGCAAAATATTACAAATATGGCAAGGAATTGGCAAGGGTTACAAATGCATTTTTTGATAAGTATAACAATCTTATCCATCATTAATATTCGGTGCTTATCTTGATCCCATACCGTCTAACAAATGTAATGAAATGATTTGCTAGATCGTAGGAAGAGTTTGAACGTTTACTATCTAACTCTATCCACATGTTTTGTCTCTTTATCCTCTCTGGAATCTTGAATGATAAGACGATATCATTTCGTCCAAAATGTTTGAAGTCAAATGTATATATCATCCTGGTATTTCCGTATTCAATCGTCATGTCCCCCTTTTGACTAAATTTTAAATCTTTCAGTTTGAGAAAGTTGGCAGCATACTGATAAAAGTCTTTAAGAATGCCTTGTAATATTACGCTTCTGTCTTCTAAAGAAGGGTGCTTTGAGTTTTTCTGACGAATAACTTTGGCTGGGACACCAGCTGCAAAAACTGATTGGGGAATATTCCTCGTTACGGTGGACCCACTTCCAATAGTCGCATCTTTTTCAATGGTTACTCCTGGTAGAACGGTCACATTCCATGGCAGCCAAGAGTTATCTTTTATTTCGACGTCGGCAAATTTGTAAGGGTTACCTTCCAACACGTTTTGCCAAGCGCTGTGTGTAAAAATAAGACAATAACCTCCTATGCCAACATTATTTCCGAGGATTATTCTTCTAGTCGTATTAAGGTAAGATCTGAAAAGGATAACAGACTGATTTCCGACCTTTAGCGCGCTCTGTTCACTCTGCATTCCACCGATGAATACATCTCTATCGATAATAACGTGGTTGCCAATGAATACTGACTTGAAAGCATTAATTATTGTCCGTTCTTTGATCGTAGTACCTTGTCCTATCACAATATTTCCGTCTGAAAAAATTTTACAGCCAGTTAGAACTGCTCCCGATTTTACCGTTATTTCCCTTGCTTTAATTTCAACATCTGTTAGTCTTGCATCTTTCCCTATTGAAACATGGCTAGAATACAATTTAGAATTTTCTAGACTTGCAAAGGGGGATATTTTACTCATCGTTGATATCACTATAGTTAGGTCTGGTTGATCATTCTTGCCAGGTCAATACCTCTGCATATTTGTATATCATGTCGAGATGTTAGATATTGTAGAATACTGGAATACATTCTACCTCCGATCATTTTCAAGACATTATCGTGCCAGATAACTGTTAGAATATCTTTTTTCAGATTTTTGCACAAATCCAACGTTTTCTCGAATAGAGTAACTATTTGGGATTCTTTGATTTTCATGTAGGTAAATATGTATGCATCCATCAGTGTAATGGGAAATTCTATTAGATTCCCGATCTTGTAATATCCCATATCGTCCTTAGTTATTCGATCTTTGACCTTCTTTGCAGATGAATCGTAAGTGAACCCGAGATATTGCAACTTAAAGGCTAATTCCATATCACTATTTAAGTAATGCACCCTATTTGCTATAATGGGATGATTCGCAATTAATTCTAATTGCTTTTTTTCACCCGCTAGTTTTTCCAGACTATTTGTGGATTTGGGATCGCTATGCAATCCTATTTCCCATCCTCCATTAATCAAAGCCTGAATATCATCTTCGTAATCGCTGAAATCCCCATCTTCGTAGATGGTCCTGAAGAAAAATGTTGACTTCACCCCGTATCTATCTTCTATCGCCATATAATCTGGAATATTATAGTATGGATTCCTTACTCCAAGATTATTAATAGTGACCTTATCGAAGCGTTGTATTCGTTTAAGGATATGCTCTCTGGATGCCCCTTGTTTTCGCCAGTCAACATCATGGCTTAAGAAAATATATTGCACTGATCCACCCCAATCTTATATCCATGGATTAAAACCGTATAGACCCAAATAACTGTAGCCAATATAGAAAATGACAGGCCAAGTATATACGCCATGATGTGGGGGCTGCAAAAGTGGTATGGTTTTTATTTCTTCTCTTCTGCAGGCTTTGTTTTATCTTCTACAAACCCGTGTTTGGCTAGTTGTCTGTATGCGAGGAACACTAGTAAAGCGATTATGATGAAGTCAATTATGGTTGATATCAGATCTCCAATCCTAAACTCCGTAGTCGTACCTGCTAGGTTAGTAACTGTAAAACTTACTGATTCAAGACTTCCCGCTGGAAGAAAAAACCCAATGATTGGATCTATTATGTCGTTTACAAAAGCAGTTACCAATCTTGATGCTGCCTGACCGATGACAAACGCAATAGCCAGACCTATTATCCCAAAAGTCTTGAGGAAATCAAAGAACTCTTGAGCTAGTGTTCTTCTTCTTACTTCAGGAGGCGTGTCGGCTGTACTCAATGTTCTATGTTCGCAATGTAACCAATTCGTCCTAATATAGAAAGCCACTAATTATTCTAATATTCTCCTATGGAGCATTGTACCAACTTTCAAGGTAGCTAACTTTGTTCTAGACTTTATTGGGATTGGACTAGTTTCTGAACCTATCCAAGGTATTTTACATGTTGATAATATGTTAGGAGATGTGAATGTTTTTTGGTAAATACTTGTGTCACTACATGCTACTTTATCCTGCTGCTTTTTCCTTAATCTGAACTTATCAAAATAATTTTCCCCTGCAGCAACAAAGCAGATCTTAATTAGGAGACAGCTCAACCTTCTTATTTTATCTTATTACTATATGTATGGATTCTCCATAGGCATAAAGCGTGATTCACGTTAAGGACGTGCTCCAATTTAATTCAATTCTGCCTTTACTCTTTCAACTAAATTCTCTATCGTGACTGGTTTCTTAATGAAGCATCCAATGCTCAAAGATGAGTATTGTTCTCTTAATGCCCTAGTGTTTATTTCTGTAGCAGTAATAAAACAAACTCTAACGTTGATATCTTGTTCTAGTATTTTTGCAGAAAATTCCAAACCATCCATCTTTGGCATATTGATGTCTACGAGCAAGAGATCATACAAATTTGGTTTAAATTCTGAGAGTGCATTTATAGGATCGTTATAAGTACTTACTTCAAAGAATAGATTACTGCTCTTTTCATTCTCTGCTTCTAAACCTTTTTTAAATGTTAAAGTAATATCAGGATCATCATCTACAATTAGAACGCGCTTACTCTTGGGTGATAGTTCCTGTTGCACCTCTTTTCCATTTTGAGTAAGGGTTTCTTGCCTATTAGACAAAGTCGTTGTAGGGGGAGAATCATGATGGGTGAACACAGCAGATTCTCTTATTACCTTAATACAATCTCACCCCTACCTTTTTTTGATCTTTCACTGTAGTCACGCAGATATTGTACTATTGTATTATACCTTCCCTCCCCTTAAAGGTAGCTGTTCTAGTCGATTTTTAAGAAACTTATCTTGCTTTTTGTACTTGGTTTGGGATTTAATGCAATATAAAATCGTGCAAAGCACAAACCTTTCATATAATATTATCAACCGCATACAAATATTGTTGTCCTTAGGTTTTATTCAGATTGTAATTGGAGTTGCTTGAGGCCGCATTTTAGAAAACTCGGGTTGGGCTTTTCTAGTTTTTCTATTATCTAATCTTCACCTTCATAATAATTATATTCCTGACCCTGACCCTATGCTAAAACTACCTTCTTACTTATTGAATGTGATCAGTTTCTAGCTATATGTAGGATAAATTTAGGGGCACCAACAATCACTCTTCCATCAATGTCAATGTGGATTGTATTCCGCGGATTCGTATCATATACTTTCCTATAGATTCTTTTAATACGCTCATATTATCATCTGACAACTTTACAACAATATCATATGGCCCCTCCACTTTGTTTACCTCTACAACAGAAGGCAACATGTTTAATTGACTCATGACCTCATTATCAGGGTAGTCATAATCTAGTAAAATTAACACATATGCTATAGACAATATGATAATCTGTAATTGCATTCGAAGGATATAAGGTAAACTGCCAGTGCTAATGGGTACTATGAGCACACATTTAATTCCAATACTGTTTCTTAGTAAATGATAGTATTGACTTTCAAGTTTTGCCTTACTACCTAATATATCACGATCATTTATTCCTATAAACCAGCGTAGGAAATAAGAAAGCTAATCCGCAATAACCAAACGTGCATCTCATCTTACAACCATCGCGACGACGAAGTGATCTTATATTACTATTTATTGAGATTTTGGTCCTTTTGAAGGGACAAAAATTCCCGATTTCAAGAGGGTATACATCATTGAAAGTTAAGTGAAACTTGATTGTCAATACAAAAAAATACAATAGAGACATGAAGTAAGATATAACGGAATCTGAAATGCAGAAAACTAATAAACAAAAGATAAGATTACTAGGCTCTAATAAAATCTATAGGGGAAATATTTCTGTTAGGATTGATCGGTTTCAACTAGACAAAAAAATGATAAAAAAAGAAATCATCGAACACTTACCCTCAGTCGGTATTATTCCTGTTCGTGATGATCACAACATAATATTTGTGGTTCAATATAGACACGCTACAGGAAAGACAATGTTAGAAATACCTGCCGGTAAAATAGAAAATGATGAAACTCCAATGCAAGCAGCTTTTAGAGAAATGGCAGAAGAAATCGGTTA